>DVMZ01000029.1 GCA_018714725.1 Candidatus Scatosoma pullistercoris | reverse complement strand
GATGACGACGAGGATGACGATGACGACGACGATTCTTTTGACGACGATGACGCGCCCTCGCCCCGTTCGGGCAGAAAGAAGAGCCGCCGCGACGACGATTTTTAAGGCTTCGCCAGGACGGCGAAACAACCGGTGAACCGCTTGAAATTTTTGAAAGTATAACCGGCAAAGCCCGCATAAGGCGGGCTTTGCCGTCAATTTAAGAAGAAAGCGCCTTCGGAATACGAAGGCGCTTTCTTGCGGAACCCGGCTGAAGATTCCGCAAATGTCCGTTTTCCGGAAAACCGGAAAGCGGATTTGTTTTTTCAGAGATCGTCCGCGTCCTGCACGGGGATTTCCCGCGCGTTTTCGGGCTTTCCCGTATAACTGCCGTTCACGTCCGTAGAAGAGCGCATATCGGTAAGAGCTACGGCTTTTTCGGTCGGCAGAAGACGTTTTTTACGCTTATTTGCAATCCTGCGCGTCATAGCCGTTCTTTTTCATGCCGCAATTTTTATTGCCGCAGTTCTTGTTCTGAGAATTTTGAGAATTCTGAGAATGGTTTTGGGAATTGTTCTGATAATTTTTGTTGTTTTTCTGGTTTTTCATAATTTTTTTCTCCTTTTCATGAAATCATCCGAGGCGGAAGAGAGTGTTTTCAGACCCTGACGCCTTCAAAGGGAAGATGCAGTTCCACATACCCCTGTTCCGCCCGACAAAGCGGGCAGATCTTCCACGCTTCCGTGGCGACGTGCATGTAGCCGCACTCGCTGCAAACCCATAAAATGGGCGAATCGTTTTTGTAAAGCGTTCCGTTTTTCACCGCTTCATAGAGGTAGTTGAAAATGATATTGTGCTGTTTTTCAACGTCCGCTACCAGGCGATAAAGCGCGGCGATGTCCTTAAAGCCTTCCTGTTCCGCCGTTTCGGCAAACTTCGGATAAATCTCCGTAAATTCGCTTTTTTCGTCCATAGCCGCGAAACGGAGTCCGTCCTCCAGCGTGCCCCCGTGAAAGGGATACCCTGCGTCCAGCTCGATATTGTCTTTGCCGCCGCCTTTTTCCTGCAGCATTTCAAAGAATCGTTTCGCATGATACGTTTCGTTCTTTGCGATGGTCCTGATGGCGTCGGCAAGCGTTTTCAGATTCTCTTTCATCGCCGCTTTCGCCACAAGTTGATAGCGCATTCCCGCCTGACTTTCGCCCGCGAAACTGCGCGCCAGATTTTTACAAGTTTCCGTTTGTACAAATTGCATTTCTTTTTTCTCCAAAGGCTTCCGCCTACGTCACTCAGTATGCGCCGTATTTTTTCTTTCATGCTTCCGACCGCCTGCCAATGCTTGCCAAAATCCGGCGGGAGTGATACAATAATAAGAGGAAGTGTCCGGCGCATAAGCGCGGGAAGATTGAAAAGTTTTTTCGCTTCGGCGCGTTTGCGTATTTTTATGGTTTTGATATCTCCGGCGTTTACGGCAAAGGAAAGGATTTTTGAAAGCGTAAGGTCGGGGAGAGACAAGCAGACGACAAAATAATCGGAAAAAAGGATCGGGATATGTTTCATATAGTTTTGGTAGAACCGGAAATTCCGCAGAATGCGGGCAATATCGCGCGGACCTGCGCGGCGACGGGGGCATGGCTGCACCTGGTGCGGCCGCTGGGTTTTGAAGTGACCGATAAATACCTCAGGCGCGCGGGGCTGGATTACTGGCCTCTCGTACACGTTTCTTATTACGACAGCTTTGAAGAAGTGTGCGCCGCGTTTCCCGCTTCCCGTTTTTTCTTTTTTACGACCAAGGGCAGAAAACGGCACAGCGACGTTTGTTTCCGCGACGGGGATTTTCTCGTGTTCGGAAAGGAGACCAAAGGGCTGCCCGAGGAGTTGCTCCTTCGTCATCCCGACGAGTGTCTGCGCATTCCCATGATTTCCGAAGCCCGTTCTCTCAATCTCGGAAATTCCGCGGCCATTGCTCTGTATGAGGCGCTCCGGCAGACCGGATACCGCGACCTGACGACGGAAGGGGAACTGCACGAACATAAGTGGGAGGAGCTGAAAAATGGTGTTTCCGATTGAATTCCGGGGATAAAGGAGCTTTTTCGGCGGGGAGAAGTCCCGTCGTTGGCAGAAAAAGGCGGAATAACGGAAAAGGCGCAGAATCCGAGAAGGGACGCGCCGGCCGCGGAGACGGCCGGCGCGGTTTTTTACGAAAAGGCAGGCGCGGAAGAGAAAAAATATTCTGAATGTATAAATTTTTTCAAAGCGGGGAATAACTTGCGTGCGGAAGGGAAAAAGACAGCTTTTTCCGGCCGGGACACGGAGGTTATTTTTTATGAAAAAATTTTGCATAACTTTTTTATTGTCAGGCATAATAATTCTGTCGGCACTCGGAGTTTTCTCGGGAGCGTTCGGAACGCAGAACGGTTCGGCAAACACCGAATATCTTCGAATCCACATCCGGGCGAACTCCAACGAGGGGGAGGACCAGGCGGTGAAATATCTCGTGCGCGACGCCGTGGTGGCATATCTTACGCCCGTTGTCGCGGAAACGGAAACGAGGGAGGAGGCGGAAGCCGCTCTCGACGATTGTCTGCCCGGCCTGGTGCGGACGGCGGAACAGGTGCTTGAAAAAAACGGATTTTTCTACGGGGCGCGCGCGGAGATCCGGGAAGAGGAGTTCCCCACCCGCGTGTACGGAGAGTATACGCTGGAAGCCGGGGTGTATCGCGCGCTCATCGTATCCCTGGGTACGGGTACGGGGGATAATTGGTGGTGCGTCGTCTATCCGCCCCTGTGTTTTGCGGGCGAACCGGGCGATTCCGTTGTCTATCGGAGCAAAATCCTCGAAATTATCCGCAGCTGGAAGAAAAATCACTGATCAAAGCTTTCTCTTTTACCGCCATGCGCCTTAACTTAAAAGGATAAAATCATAAGGACAGGGTTTTGACGAACGCAAAACAATCGGTTCAAAAGCCGGAGAAAAAAGAGCCGCGTTACATAAACAGGAGGAATCATCATGAAAAAGTTTATCAGACGCGGCGCGCTGACAGCCGCCGTATTGGTGACGGGGACGATTGCCGCGGTGAGTGCGGCGGTGCCCTCGGTTTTGGGAAAACACGGCGTTGCTGCGGGGCGGAATGCGTCGGAGCTGACGGCGATTACCCGGGTTTATGAGGACAGGGAAGCCGCAGTGCTCCGTCAGGGCTCGACGGGCGGGGAAGTGAAGGAAGTCCAGCGCCGGCTGAAGGCCTGGGGGTATTATAGCGGCGAGACGGACGGCATTTTCGGTGCGGGTACCCGCGCGGCGGTCATTTCTTTTCAGAAGAAAAACGGCCTCACCGCGGACGGCGTGGTGGGGGCGGCCACTTATAAGGCGCTCGGGATGAACAGTTCGTATAACGTGCTGGTCGGACAGATGCAGAATTCTTCTTCGTCCGAATTTACCAGTTCCGATCTCTATCTTCTGGCACGCACCATTTACGCGGAAGGCAGGGGCGAGCCGTATGTCGGACAAGTGGCGATCGGCGCCGTAGTGCTCAACCGCGTGGCGAGTTCGGCGTTTCCCAATACGATTTCCGGCGTGGTGTACCAGAAACACGCGTTTACGGCGGTGTCGGACGGCCAGATCAATCTGACGCCGGACGAAACGGCGATGCGTGCGGCGCAGGACGCCGTGAATGGCTGGGATCCCACGGGCGGCGCAATCTACTATTACAATCCCGCGATTGCGACCAGTTCCTGGATTTTCACCCGGCAGACGATTGCCGTCATCGGCAAGCATGTCTTTGCCATCTGACGCCGGATAAGCGGTTATCGACAGGATAAAGGAGTAAAAGCATGGAAAAGAAAGAAAACGATATCGCCAAAAATATCTCTTCGGGAGCGGAAAAAGTAGAAAATATCGCAGAACGCGCCCGGGAACAGGCGGAGAAGGTACGCAAGGCAGCCGAAAAGAAAGCGGAAGAAAAAGCCGCCGTACGCAAGACCCGGGAGAAGAACCGGGAAAGCAAGGAGAAAGCCGCCGCCAAAAAGCGCGTGGACGCCGCGCTTGCCAGAGAGGCCCGCAAGGCGAAAAAGGCGGAAGCGGAGGCGGCGCGCAAAGCCAAAAAAGAGGAAGAGCGCGCCAAGCGCATGGAAAAGAAATTGCAGATGAAGGCGAAGCGGCAGGAGCATGCCGCGAAAATGCGGGAAAAGCGGGCGGAACGCCGCGCGGAACGCATGGCCCGGAAAGAACTGCTCCGCAGTGAAACCGCCGCTCAGCGGATCGAGCGCATGGAAAGGGAACGCGCCGAAAAACTTGCGCTCAAAAAGCAAAAGCGCGAACAGGCATATAATCTCAAACTGGAAAGGCGCGACGCACGATTGCAGAAGCGGGAACAGAAGCTTAAGGACCGTCAGCATCGCCGCGAGACGCGGCGCACGCCCGGGTTCGGCGGCTGGCTGGCCGCGGTGATTTCGCTGGGAGTGATCACGTTGGCGCTGACGGCGGTGGTGACGCTGGGCGCCATCGACATGGCGGCGATGAACTCGGCCATGACCTCGGCCTACCGCGGCACTCTTTACGAACTGGTGGGCATCATGGAGACGGTGGACGCCGATCTCAGCAAAGTCCGCGTTTCTGCCAGTCCCTATCAGCAGAGCGTGCTGTTCACCGACATACTGTTGCAGACGAGACTTGCCGAAAGCAGTCTGGAACGGTTCCCGCTGACGGCGGAAGCGGACGCAAACGTCACTTCCTTTATCAACCGTACGGCCGATTATTCTCAGTCCATGCTGGAAAAGCTCCGCGCCGGCGGCAGCATTACCCGGGCGGACGAAGCGCGCATGGAAACGCTGTATCAGACCAATCATAAAGTGCGGGAAGAGTTGAACCGCCTCGCCACCCATCTGTCCGACAAGGACATGGAAGCGTTCATGAAGGCGAAAAACGAAAACGCGGTTTCCGAAAGTTTCCGCAACCTCGAAAATCTCACGCTGGAAGACGCGGAAAGCCCGCTGGAGGAGAATATTCCCGAAGAGAGCGGAAAGACAAAGACCGCCGGGGAAGAAATCACTTCCGTCCGCGCGGAGGAATTGTGCCTGGAATATTTCCGCGACTATTCGATCGACCGTGCGGATTATGCCGGGGAAACTTCTTCCGAGAGCCTGGCAACCTATAATTTCTTCCTTTACGACAACCGGGGCAGACAGATTTTCTCCCGCATCTCCAAAGCCGACGGGGCGCTGGTGGGCTTCGAGTTCTATGAAAGCTGCACGGAAAAGAACTTTGACGTCGAACGCTCCAAGGCGATCGCGGAGGACTATCTCGCGGCGCTCGGTTATGAAAACATGACGGCCGTATGGGTGAACGAAAGCGGCACGCAGGCGATCTTCCACTTTGCCTACGAAGCGGACGGGGCCGTGTATTATTCGGATATGGTCAAAGTAAAGGTCTGCGAGAGCAAAGGGAAAGTCGTCGGGTTGAACGCGGTTGCGTTTTTGTCGAATCACCATACCAGGGAAGGAGTGACGACGAGTATTTCGCTGGAAGCGGCGCAGGAAAAACTGCATGACGGCCTGAAAGTGGAATCTTCGCGGCTCGCCGTAATCCCCGTCGCGGACAGGGAAGTGGCAACCTACGAATTCCTGTGCGATTATGAAGGGGAAACCTATTTCATCTATGTGGACGCCAATACGGGCGAAGAAGTCAGGATTCTCAATGTCCTCAATTCCAGTCAGGGCAGAATCCTGCTCTGAAAAAGGGGTTCCTTCGGGAAAGGGTCCGGATGCAAATCCGGGCTCTTTTCTTGGTTTCTTTGCAATTTCCATATCTTTCCTTTGTGCGTTTTTTCGGTTTTCGGATATTTTTTCTTGACGAACTGCCCGAGATGTGCTATAATGAGACAATAATAATATTAAATCTCAATTAGGAGGGATATGCGGTGCAGGAAAGACAGACGAAGCAGAAGCGGATCATTTACGACGCGCTGAAAGCGTTGGATCATCCTACAGCCACGGAAGTATACGGCTATGTGCACGGGCGGTATCCTTCGATCAGCCGGGCTACGGTCTTTCGCGTCCTGGGCGGGTTTGCGGAGACGGGAAAGGCTTTGGAACTGAGAATGGCGGGGGCGGACGTCCGCTATGATTATAATGTGAGCCGGCATTATCATGTGCATTGCCGCTGCTGCGGCCGGGTGGCCGATCTCGATATGCCCGCGGAGTTCCCGATGCCCGTTTCTCCCAAAGACGCCTGCGGCTTTCTGCTGGAAGATTTCCGGGTGGAATATTCCGGCGTATGTCCCCGTTGCCGTGAAAAGGCCGCCGTGCCCTGCTGACGGCTCTGTTGCTTGCTCGGGGATCGCCCTTTTTGCCGATGACCGGCTTTTTGGGCGGCGCAAAGGGGCTTGATCGTTCCGTTTTCTGACGGGACGACTTTTTTATCCGGGGAATGTCATAATTTTTCATTACAATCATTGACAAAACGCATCGGATTATGGTACAATGAAGAAAAGGAAAGTACGGTGGGTCGGCAAAAAACAGCGGAGGTCGGGAAGCGGAATGAAAAAATGGAAAGCGGTGGTCCTGACCGTGTTGGGTTGTCTTTTGGTATTGGGATTCGGCCTGGCGGCGCTGTTAGGCTGAGTGGTCGGAAAATTGGTTAAAAAACGGAAAACAAGCGGGAAAAAGCGGGAAAAAAGCGCTTTTTCCCGCTTGTCTGTCCTGAAGAAGTTGATTTTTCGGGAAATTTGTGGTAAGATAAATGGAAAACAGGGTCGGGGCGCAGACCGATTGCCCGGGTGCCCGAAAGGAGGCGGCTGACATGAAAAACTGCGGGAAGTATGCCGGACAGTATTTTCTGCCGGAAGGGGAAACGCTCGACTGGGTGAAAAAGGACTGTCTGAAACAGGCGCCCCGGTGGTGCAGCGTCGATCTTCGGGATGGCAATCAGGCGCTCGTCGAACCCATGGATATCCCGACCAAGACGGAATTTTTCCGGATGCTGGTCGAACTGGGATTCAAGGAAATCGAAGTGGGGTTTCCCGCGGCGTCGCAGACGGAATACGATTTTATCCGGAAGCTCATCGAAGAGGGGCTCGTGCCCGACGACGTCACCATTCAGGTGCTGACGCAATCGCGGGAGCATATCATCCGGCGTACGTTTGAATCGGTGCGCGGCGCGAAAAACGTCATCGTGCATCTTTACAATTCCATTTCCCCGGCGCAGCGTGAACAGGTATTCGGCGGGGGCAGGGAAGAGGTGAAGGAGATAGCGCTGACCGGGGCGAAATTGCTGAAAGAACTGGCGGAAGGCCGTGAGGGGATCCGCTTTGAATATTCGCCCGAGAGTTTCACCGCCGCGGAGCCGGAATTTGCGGCGGAGGTCTGTAACGCGGTGCTCGATATCTGGCGGCCGGAGCCGGAGAAAAAGGCGATCATCAATCTTCCGGCGACGGTGGAGACTTCCATGCCCCATGTCTTTGCGCGGCAGGTGGAGTATATGCGCAAACACCTGGCCTACCCGGAGGGCGTGGTATTGTCCGTGCATCCGCACAACGATAGGGGATGCGGGGTGGCGGCGGCAGAATCGGGGATGCTCGCGGGCGCCGGGCGCGTAGAGGGCACTTTGTTCGGCAACGGCGAGCGGACGGGGAATGTGGATCTCGTGACCCTTGCGCTCAATCTCTATTCGCAGGGAGTGGATCCCGGGCTGGATTTTGAAAATCTGCCGTATGTCGCCGCCCGGTACAGCTATCTGACGGGGATGGACATTCCCGTTCGCCAGCCGTATGCCGGGGAACTGGTGTTTGCGGCTTTTTCCGGCTCCCACCAGGACGCGATTGCCAAGGGATTGCGCTGGCGGAAGCAGCACGGCGGCGAGGTCTGGAAAGTTCCGTATCTGCCCGTGGATCCGCGCGACATCGGCCGGGAATACGAAAAGGACGTCATCCGCATCAACAGCCAGTCGGGCAAGGGCGGCGTGGGGTATATTCTGGAAAGCGCTTATTCGCTCAAATTGCCGGCGCTTTTGAAAGAGGCCTTCTCCCGGGTGGTGAAAAAAGTGACGGACGAGGGGCATAAGGAACTTCGTCCTTCCGAAATTTATCAGTTGTTTATCGATACTTATCTCAACAGCGATCGGTATTTTTCTCTTGCGGAAGCGGATTATCGGCTGAAAGACGGAATCGATGCGGAAGTGCTTCTGACGGATAAAAAGACGGGGCAAACGCACCGTTTGACCGGGCACGGAAACGGGCGCCTGGACGCGGTGGCGAATATCCTCGCGGACTATACGGGAATATCCTTTTCCATGAACGGATACGAACAGCATGCCTTAACGCAGAAAGCCGGTACTTCGTCCAAGGCAATCACCTATCTGAGCATTGTTTCGGACGGCATGTCCCGCTGGGGAGCGGGCGTGCACGACGACAGTACGTCTTCGTCCATCCGGGCGCTCTGCGCCGCGCTGAGCAATCTGCTTTTGCTGCGGGAAAATTCCGGGGAAGGAAAGGCGGACGGCGCCGGGCAGACGGAAGATTGACGCAAGGAAAAATATGGGACGGAACAGGCCCGGCGGATACGATTTCGTATCCGCCGGGCTGTGCTGTTATTGTAGGCGGGGCCGGAAGTCGTCTCCGCCGGAATATTGCGCCGGTTGTACAAAAAATCCGGCGGACTTCCCGAAGAAGTCCGCCGGAACATGGAGCAGGTAATAACATCTACTTTTTTACGATTGTATTATGTGTACCCGAACTGTCCGTAATTTTATTTTTTAAATAAATCCTTAAATTCTTTACCTATTTTTTGGTCTTCCAATGTCCCCGAATACACTCGAAAATCTTCTTTCTTAATTTCCACCAATATTGCTATATCTTCGCCCGTAACGGGATTGAAAAAATCCGCCAAAACTATGCCCATTTTCTCTATTAAGTTTTCTACAACAACACCAATATACCCTGCATATAAACCTTTATCAGCATAATTGTCATTTAATAAAATAATATCGTCTGTCCAATCAACTAAAATATTTTCTTTCATATTTTCTCTCCTTGTATCAATTTGCAAATCCTGAAAAGGGCGTCGCCATCTTAATTTCGCCTTTGGGCAATAAGCTCCACCCCGTTTTTATTCGTTGTACTCGCCCATTATTAATAGGCAACTCAATCACTATTTCTATACGTGCGTAATATAGCATATATTTTTGTTTGTCAATAGACCACTGCCAACTTTTTGCGCAATATAAATATTTTGTATAGATAAGTAAAATCGACAAGCCCCTTGTCGAAACTTGTCGATTTATGGAGCAGGTGACGAGAGTCGAACTCGCCGGAATCAGCTTGGGAAGCTGACGCCATACCGCTAGGCGACACCTGCATAAAAGACTGTTATTATTATAAGCTAAAAGACTGTTATTATTATAAGCTATTTTTTCGCAAAAGTCAACGGTTTTTCGGAAACAATCGAGGTTTTCGGAAAAAACTTTCCGCTTTTCATAAAGAGCAGGTCCGAACGGCAGGGAAAAAGCGAAAAGAGAAAAACAAAAGAAGGGCGGGAAAAGAACTCCGCCCTTCCGTCGTCCGGAATTTTCCGGTGCTTGTCGGGGGAAAAGCGCGTTACTCCGCTTTTTCAAACATATCTTTGCCGACGCCGCAAAGAGCGCACTGGAAATCGTCGGGCAGATCTTCCCATTTGGTGCCGGGGGCAATCCCCTGGTCGGGCGAGCCCTGTTCCTCGTCGTATTCCCAGCCGCAGACCGTGCATACGTATTTCATGACGTTACCTCCGAAAAATTTTTTCAGACCGCACCGCGCGTTGAATCCGGCGCTTACCGATCTTCCGTTATTATTATAAACGTTTTCCGGCGTTTGTCAACGCTTTGTGCAAAAATTCTTGCGAAAAAGTTTTTCGGCGCTTGCTCCCGGTTGACAAACCCCCTTTGCGGGGATATAATGTAGCCATGAAAGAAAATTACGACAAGGCCATGCGCGAGATTATTGAAGGGATTCCGAAGGGCACCCGCCTGCTGTTGCACAGTTGCTGCGCGCCCTGTTCTTCCGCTTGTCTGGAAACGCTCCGGGAGACGTTTTCCGTCACCGTCTTTTATTATAATCCCAACATCGACGAGGACGCGGAATACGAAAAGCGCAAAGCGGAACAGATCCGCTTTCTGCGCGAGACGGGCTGGGCGGATTTTTACGATTGCGATCATGACGCCGCCGCGTTTGCCCGCGCGGCAAAAGGCCTGGAAGGGGAGCCCGAACGGGGCAGGCGGTGCTATCGCTGTTACGGGCTCCGTCTCGAAGAAACGGCCCGCGTCGCCAAAGCGTCTGGGTTTCCCTGGTTTTGTTCCACGCTCTCTTTAAGCCCTTATAAAAACGCAGACTGGGTGAATGAACTAGGCGCCGCCGCGGGGGAAAAATACGGCGTCCGCTTTCTCCCTTCCGATTTCAAAAAACGGGGCGGTTATTACCGTTCGCTGGAATTGTCCGCCCGATACGGGCTGTACCGTCAGAATTTCTGCGGCTGCAAATACTCCCGCGAAGAGACCGAAAGAAAACGAGCCGGACGCGCCGGAGATACCGCGGGGACGAAGGGAATGGGAACGGACAAAACCTCGGAAACGCGGGGGCAGGGCAGCGATGAATAAAAAATTTATCCTTTGAAAGCACTTTTTGCCCGGCCGCCGATCGGCGGCCGGGCAGATTGTTCTTGCACGGGCGGCCGAGCGTTTTTTTTGTCGGAAAAAGCGAAAACAGTCGGACAAACGGCTCCGAAAATTGGGGGCGGCCGGCGGTCGGGCAGGTACGGCGGGCAGGGAAAGAAGCACGGCAATGTATGCCCCGCCGTGCAGACGACAAAAACCGACAGTCGGAAAAAGTCGTTTTTTCTCTCATGCGGGCCGGGGCATATGCGGGTGCGCCGCAATCGGACAAAAAGAGGAGTTTTTCGTCAAAAACAGCCGTTCTGACCCCTTTCGGCGGGAAAGCGAGACGAAAAAACCGCGGAGAGGGCAGAAGAGATCGGAAAATGCCCGCCCCTCCGGAAGCTCCGGAGGGGCGGGCAAAAAAATCCCGGAATCGGGAAAATTACAGGGCCAGGCGGTCGAAAATATTTCCGTCGAGGTCTTTCCAGAGGAGTTCTCCGCCGTCGAATAGGGCATAGGAATGGGGCGTTCCGTCCTTGGGAAGTGCGACGGAGCCGCAGTTCACATAGAGGATTCCGCCCGGCAGCTGTTTGTGGCAGGGGACATGGAAATGTCCGTTGAGAAGAAGTTCGCCGGGACAAAGTGCGGGGGGATTTTCCGGACCGAAAAGATGCCCGTGCGTGGCAAACAGCGTTTTTTCGCCCGCCAACAGCACGGCATAATCGGCGAGCACGGGAAATTCCAGCAACATCTGGTCGACTTCCGCGTCGCAGTTTCCCCGCACGCACAGAATGTGCGTTTTGAGGGAATTGAGCAGCTCCGCCACCCGTTTTGGGGAATATTCGTCCGGCAGGGGATTGCGGGGGCCGTGATAGAGCAGATCGCCGAGCAGCAGAAGTTTTTGCGGCTTCTCTTTCTCGAAGGCCCGGACGAGTTTTTCGCACCAGTGCGCCGAACCGTGTATATCCGACGCGATCATGATTTTTCCTTGATTGATTGCAGACATGGGTATCTCCTTATTGATTGAATTGCCTTCCGTGTTCCCGACGCGGAAAAGGATTTCGCCGTATGGCGGAGCGTTTGGGGCGCGTTCCCGTTTACCCGCCGAGTTCCTTTAAGAGGGTTTCCAGTTCGGTGAGTACGCCGCCCTCGGTGTTGGCGGGAATGACTTTTTCCGCCAGGCCGAGGATGGCGGGAACGGCGTTTGCGACGGCCCGGGGATGCCCGCAGGCGCGGAGCATGCCTTCGTCGTTCATGTGGTCTCCGAACGCCATGCACTCGTCTTCGGAGAAGCCGAGAATTTTCCGGATTTCGAGAATGGCGTTTCCCTTATCGGCGGTCGGGGCGGCGACGTCGCACCAATGTTCGCCCGAGGGAATCAGCCGCACGCCTTTGAGGAGGCTGGGCAGAATTTTCATCGCGTGTACCCTGGAGCCTTCGGGATCGTAGACGGAGATTTTGCAAACGGGTTCGCGGAAAATGCAATCGTCCAGGTTATCTACTTTGAAACAATTGGTGTACGGTTCCCTGGCCCGCGTGAAGAAGGGTTCTTCGTCGCTTTCCACATAAGCGTTTTGCGCACCGCAGAGGATGAGATACAGCCCGGGGATCTGCCGCACGGCGTCCAGGACGCCTTTGACCAGCGGTGCGGGAATGGGGTCGACGAACAGAGTTTTTCCCTCTCGTTTGACGAGGGCGCCGTTTTCGCAGATGAACAGCATATGTTCCCGGACCGGAGCGAAGAGGCGGAGCAAATTGGCGTACTGTCTGCCGCTGGCGGGGGCGAAGAGAATGCCGCGCGCCGAAAGGCGCGCGATCAGCGGGAAAATTTCTTCCGGAAGCCTGCCCTGCCGGTCGAGCAGGGTGCCGTCCAGATCGGAAGCGATAAATCTGATCATAAAAAGTCCTTGTAAAAATCGGTGTGCCGCGCACGCCCGGGGTATTCTTACCCGTTACCCGTTTTTTATGGGTGGGAGCGGGGGATTGGGTGCGGGGGCGGCATTGTGAATGTCGTTTATCCGGGTTGCGTCGTCTGCGCCCGCCCGCATATGCGGGCGGGCGCAGACGACACCCTGAAAGCGGTTTTGAAAGCGTCTGTTCCGGAACCCCCGGCGCTGCAACCGGTTGCACCGGGCATTTTCGGCCGGTATCTGCGTCCGCAGACGGCGCCTGAAGGCTTAAAAGATAAATTTGAAGATGTCCATTTCCTCGGGCAGGCTGCCGGTTTCGCGCAGGATTTCGGCATACCGGAGCATGGTGTCGGGCAGGGCCTCTTCCGGGAAACTGCGATAGGGGAATTCGTTGAAATTCACCGCTTTATTTGCCAGAATGTTGATCGCGGTGGAAACAAATTCGCGGCTTTCGGTGATTCCCTTGACGGTGACGTTGTTTTTCAGCGCGTTTCCGAGATTGACGACCAGATTCTTCCCGACCGGCGCACAGAAAGCGACGTGCGCGCCGCGCGCCACGAGGGAGAAGAGGGAGGAGGGCTCGCTCTTGTTGGAAAAGGCGAGATAGACGGCCGCGTCCGCCAGTTTTCCGCCCGTCACTTCCAGAATGTGGCCTTTGAGCGTCTCATCGTTGGGAAAAGTATAATAAATTCCGCTTTTTTTGGCGCGGGCCAGGCGTTCGGCGTTGTTGTCGGCGAGAATGGGCACCGCGCGGTGATAGATGAGAATCTGACAGAGCACGTTGCCGTAAAGTCCGCCGCCGATCACCAGCACATGCTGGCCGACGGACACGTTCATTTCGTCGACGACGTGTTCCGCCATGGCGACGGCGTCGATGAGAAAAGCGGCTTCGTCGGAGACGGAAGCGGGGAGCACATACGCTTCGTCCGGCCCCGCCAGCACGAAATCGCGATAGAATCCGGGCGCCGTTTCCCCCGCGACGCGAAGCCCGTCGGGCGCGCATTCGTCTTCCGTGACGCTTGCGAGAAATACGCGGTCGCCCTTCTGAATGAAGCTGTCGGGCGCGCATTCGGTGACCTGGCCGATGGCGAACCTGCCGGGGATGGCGGGATAGCGCACTTTGACCAGCCCCGTAAAGACGGAGACGTCCGCCTCGGAGAGGAGCGCTTTGGTCACTTTGATTTTCACCTGATCTTTGCCGCGTACGAGATCGGGCGCTTCTTCGCGCTGTAAGTGGTTCGGGGAATTGAGCTGCCAGATTTTCATGAGTCACGTCCTTGCACATCCGCCGCATTGCGGCAGAACTTTCCTTGAAAGCAAAACTTTCATTGAAACCAGTATAGCGCATTTGTGGTAAATTTGCAACTATTTTTTGCAAATTCGCATAAAAACAGTTGACGGGGGGTGAAAAAAGCGTTATAATGGGAAAGCATCTGAATGGAAAGCACAAGAACAGCGAGGTGAGAAGCATGAAGGCCGATATACATCCCAAATATCACGAAGTGACGGTAGTCTGTGCGTGCGGCGCCACCTTCAAGACGGGTACCACGAAAGAGGGGGACGTTCTGAAAGTGGATATTTGCAGCAACTGCCATCCTTTCTTCACGGGCAAGCAGAAGCTGGTCGACACCGGCGGACGTATCGATAAATTCAAGAAAAGATACGGCATGTAACGGAAGAACCAAGCGGGCTTTAAGGTGTGTCTTTCCCATCTTAAAGCCCTTTTTCTTTATCGCCCGTCATGTTGTTCCGCTTTTGCGGGGAAGACCGGCAGGTTTTGCGTTTTTCCGCGGCGGACAAGGGTTTGTCCGCCGCGGAAGTGCGGGACGGCCCGCGCGGAGCGGCGGCGGAGCCGTCGTCCGGCTGACGCGGGGCGGAGTTTCGGAAAGCCATGATTGCGCGCTTTGCGGCATATAATAGAATGATTATGAACAAAGAACGGAAAAAAGAAAAAAAGAACTGCACCTATATCGGAGGTCAGGCGGTGATGGAAGGGGTCATGATGCGCGGCAAGCGCGCCATGGCCACCGCCGTGCGCGATCCCGAGGGCAAGATTCAGGTGGAAGCGGTGCGCGTCCGGCCGCCCGAAGAGCGGAGCCGGTTTTCCCGTCTGCCGTTCGTGCGGGGAGTCGTCAGTTTTGTCGAGTCTCTGATCGTCGGCAACCGCGTGCTCATGCGCAGCGCCGAGGTCGCCGAAGGGGACGAGGAACAGCCCTCCAAGGCGGAAAAATGGCTGGCGGAAAAGCACAAGGTCAATCTCAATTCCGTCTGGAATATCGCGGCGATCGTGCTGGGCGTGCTTCTGGCCGTCCTGATTTTCGTGCTGTTGCCACAGTATCTGACCGGATTTACCGGCTTTGCGACGACGGGGCTGGAAGGGCTCTGGTTCAACCTCATCGAAGGCGGCATCCGCATGGTGATCTTTCTTTTGTACATCGTGGGGATTTCGGTTTTTCCGACGCTGGCCAGGGTGTACCGCTATCACGGGGCCGAGCATAAGACGATCACCTGTTTCGAGCGCGGACTTCCGCTGACGGTGGAGAACGTGCGCGGCTGTTCGAGAGTGCACGACCGTTGCGGCACCACCTTTCTCTTTCTCGTCATGGTGGTCAGCATTTTCGTGTTTTCGCTGGCCAACGCGCTGGCGGGGGCGGTGATCTATACGGGCAACGACACCGCGGATTTTTTCATCCGCATGGCGTTCAAATTGCTGATGCTGCCGATCGTGGCGGGGGTGTCGTATGAAATTCTGCGCGGGCTCGCAAAGACGCAGAACAGATTTTTTCTGATTTTCAAGGCGCCCGGCCTGCTCCTGCAGCGGGTGACGACCCGCGAACCGGATGACGGGATGATCGAATGCGCCATCGCGGCCTTTCAGAAAGTGTACGATATGGACGCCGATCCGTCCGTTCCCGAAACGATGTTTGCGACGGCGTGCAAGATGAGCGAACTGCTCGCGGGTACCAAAAAGCGCTTTAAGGACAACGGCGTGGACGAAGAGGAGGCGGAGTGGATTTTTTCTCTGCTCCTTTCCGTTCCCAAGAGCGCGGTGAATACGGAAGAGCATATTCTCCGCGTCTCGCAGGCGAAGGAAATTCTCAGAGTGGCGGACGAACGACTGACCGGAAGGCCGCTCTGGTATATCATCGGCGACGCCGATTTTTACGGCTATAAGATCAGAGTGGACGAACGGGTGCTCATTCCCCGTCCGGAGACGGAGGAACTGGCGCAGCAGGTGATCGCTTCGGCGGAAGAGGGGAATAAAATTCTCGATCTCTGCACGGGCAGCGGCGCGGTGGCGATCGCGGTGTGCAAGGAACTGGAAAAGAAGAAATGCAAAGTCACCGTCACGGCCTCGGACGTCAGCGAGGAGGCTTTGGCGCTGGCGAAGGAGAACGCGGAGCTCAACGGCGCGGAGATCAGCTTTGTGCAGTCCGATCTTTTTTCAAAGCTGCGGGGCAGGTATGACATCATCGTCAGCAATCCCCCCTATATCCCCACGAAGGACATCGGGTCGCTGCAGCGGGAAGTGCGGGATTTTGAACCCCGGCTCGCGCTGGACGGCGGGGAGGACGGGCTGGATTTTTATCGCAGAATCGCGGAAAACGCGGGCAAATACCTCGTCCGCGGCGGCATGCTCATCATGGAAGTCGGCATCGGCGAGGCGGAGAGCGTCGTGAAACTGTTCAGATACTGCGATTATTCCATCATCGTCAAAGATATGCAGGGCGTGGACCGGTTCGTCAAAATCGTGTTCTGACGCTCGGCGGGTTCTGAATTTTCGGATTTTCAATTTGCGGAGAAACTCATGTTCAAACGGCTGGACGATGTACTCAAACGCTATACGCTCTTGTCCGATCGGCTGGCCGATCCGGCGGTGATCGCAGACATGGATACCTGGAAAAGCGTATCCAAAGAGCATGCGGAATTAAAGGATACGGCGGAAAAATACCTCGAATACCTCGCCTGCGAACGGGAGATGAAGTCCGATCTCGAACAGGCGGAACAGGAGCCCGACCGGGAGATGAAATCGCTGTTTGCCGAGGAGGCGGAGGCCTGCCGCGAGCGGTTGGCGGGATTGAAGGAGGAACTTCGGATTCTGCTTCTGCCCAAGGACAAAAACGACGAGCGGAGCTGCTATCTCGAACTGCGCGCGGGCGCGGGCGGGGAGGAAGCGGCGCTGTTCGCGGCGGAGCTCGGGCGGATGTATCAGAACTATTGCGCGGAGCACCGCCTGAAAATGGAACTGGAAGAGGTCAGCGAAACGGAACTGGGGGGCGTCAAAGAGGCGGTGTATCACGTTTCCGGCAAGGGCGCCTATAAACTTCTCAAATACGAAAGCGGGGTGCACCGGGTGCAGCGGGTGCCCGAAACGGAGACCCAGGGCAGGATTCACACGTCCACGGCGACGGTGGCGGTGCTTCCGGAGGCGGAGGACGTCGAAGTGGAAATCAACGACAAGGATATCCGCATCGATATCTATCATTCGGGCGGCGCGGGCGGCCAGAACGTCAATAAGGTCGCTTCGGCGGTCAGAATCACCCATTTCCCGACGGGCATCGTCGTCACCTGTCAGGACGAGCGGTCTCAGCTGAAGAATAAGGAACGCGCGTTTAAGGTGCTCCGTTCCCGCCTGTACGATTTTTACAACAGCCGGAGCGAGAAGGCGCGCACGGAAAACCGCCGTTCGCTCGTGGGGACGGGGGACCGGAGCGAGCGGATCCGCACCTACAATTTCCCGCAGAACCGGGTGACCGATCACAGAATCGGGCTGAGTCAGTACAATCTCGATTCCTTTATTCTGGGAAACATCGACTCGATGGTGGAAGCGCTGGCGCTGGCGGACAGAGAAGCGCAACTGGCGGGAGAGCCGGACGCGGAGGAGTGATTCCTCCGCTTTTTTTTCGCCCGGGCGCTTTTCGGAAAGCGGAGAGGAAGGCGGGAAAAGAGGGGAGAAGACCGGAAAGGAAAGAGGGTGAAAAAGCGGTGCGGGAAGCAGATCGGCCGGAAAGAAAATTTTTCGGGCAATTTGCGTTTGGGCGCGATTCCGGTTGATTTTTTTCGGGAAAGGGAGTACAATAGTGTGCGATAGAAAAAAGGAAGTTTAGACTCGCTTAAAATCGAAAAAACAATTTTTACGGAAGAGGTTTACAGATATGAAACAGAGAATCGCTTCGAGAATTTCCTCCATAGCGCCGTCGCTGACGCTTGCGATCACCGCCAAGGCGAAAGCCATGAAGGCGGCGGGAGAATCGGTGGTATCTTTCGGCGCGGGCGAGCCCGATTTCAACACGCCCGGGCACATCATCGACGCCGCCAAAGCCGCGCTGGACCGCGGCTGTACCAAATACACCCCGTCGTCGGGGCTGATGCCGCTGAGAAAGGCGATCGCGGAAAAGCTCAGACGGGACAACGGGCTGGATTACGAGCCTTCGCAGATCATCGTTTCCAACGGCGCGAAACATTCCATTTTCAACGCCTGTTTCGCATTGCTGGAAGAGGGGGACGAAGTGATCATTCCCGCGCCCTACTGGCTGACGTATCCGGAAGTGGTGAAAGTGTGCGGTGGGGTGCCCGTGTATATAGAGGGAAAAAAGGAAAATCAGTTCAAATTTACGGCCGAGGATCTGGAAAGGGCGATCACGGACAAGACGAAACTGCTCATCTTCAATTCCCCGTCCAATCCCACGGGCGCGGTGTACACGGAACCCGAAGTGCGCGCGATCGCCGAAGTGTGCGAGCGGAAGGGGATTTTCGTGCTCTCGGACGAAATTTACGAAAAACTCTGCTATGGCGGCGTGAAGCCCTTTTCGATCGCGGCCTGCTCGGAAAAGATGAAGGAGCTGACGGTCACGGTCAACGGCCTGTCCAAGACGTATGCGATGACGGGCTGGCGGCTGGGGTATCTGGCGGCGCCTAAGGACGTGGCGAAGGCGATCGATTCCTTCCAGAGCCACGCCACTTCCAACGCCTGTTCGATCACGCAGTACGCGGCGATCGAAGCGCTTGCTTCTCCCGATTCGGAAGTGCAGGCGATGGTGGACGTGTTTGCCCGCCGGCGGGAGAAAATGCTCGCTTTGATCGCGGAGATCGACGGCGTGTCGGCGGTGAAGCCGGACGGCGCGTTCTATGTGATGCTGGACGTCGGCGGATTATACGGCAAGAGCTATCGGGGCAGGAAGATCGAAGGCTCGATCGCTTTTTCCGACGCGTTGCTGGAAGGGGAGAAAGTGGCGACGGTGCCCGGCATTTCTTTCGGCGCGGACGATTGTCTCCGCCTGTCCTATTCCATCTCTTTAGAGGAGATGGAGGAGGGCTTGCGCCGGATCGCGCATTTTGTTTCCGAGCTTTCCTGATCTTTTCCGAGCTTTCCCGGCTTTGCCCGGTTTTCCGGAAAGCCTTGGTCTGTTTCGCTTATTCCGTTGCTCCGCGGCTGCGTTTTTGGACGGAGCCGCGGGTTTCCCGCAAAAACCGGAGGAGTTTTTCTTTGGCGTTCCGTGCGTTTCCCACAAAATTTCCGCAGATTTGCGCATGAATAGAAAGGGGCCGGGGCGGGAATAATTCAATCGGAAACGGGCGCGGGAGCGGATATGCGGGGATATGAAAAATTTTTTTGTGAAAAAACACAAAAATTTTCACAAAAGGTCTTGAAATTAACGTCAAAACTTGATAAAATATAAGAAACCCGAAAGGCTCCGGAAAAATTTCCGGGACGCGGAAAAAACCGAAAAAAATCCGGGAGGATATGTATTATGATCAAAGTGATTTACGGTTCCAAAGGCACGGGAAAGACCAAGCAGATTATCGACGCCGCAAACGCGGCGGTGGCGAACGCGAAGGGACATCTCGTATTCATCACCGACAATAAGCGCTGCATGTATGATCTGGAACGGGAAGTCCGTTTCATCGATCTCAAAGATTTCGACGTCGCCGGCGAAGCGGCGCTGTGCGGATTCATCAAGGGCGTGATCGCGGGCAACCACGACAACGAGTATGTGTACATTGACGGCGTGATGCGGATTGCCGGCAAGAAAGTGGACGAACTTGCGGGGTTCTTCTATATGCTGGATAAAGTTGCGGAGCAGAACGGGCTTACGATTACGGTCACCGTTTCGGCGGCGAGAGAAGATCTTCCCGATTTTATCGCAAAATATCTCTGAGGAGGTCCGCCCGCGCGTAAGTTCTGCGCGCGGGCGCCGGAACAGACAGACGCCGGGCGGGCTTCACCGTCCGGTTTTTCGTATTTTTTCACGCGGCCGGGCAAAGGAGTTTTCCCCGGCGGTTTTTCCCTGTTTCGTCACGCCCGGCGAGGGGAAAGGAATACTTATGGAGAGGTAATCTATGAAATTTGTCAGCACAAGAGGAAACGAAACGGCGACGGGCGCGGAAGCGATCGTAAAGGGCCTGGCGTCGGACGGCGGACTGTTTGTCCCCGAAACTTTCCCTCTCGTCACGGCGGACGAAATCGCGCAGATGACCGGGATGAACTATGCCGAGCGCGCCGCGCACATCATCGGGAAATATCTCGGCGAATTCGGGGAGGAATTTCTCAAAGACGCCTGCGCGTCCGCCTATTCCGCGTTTGAGGGGAAGGATCCCGCGCCGCTTGTCCGCATCGACGAAGGGCTGTATATTCTCGAACTCTTTCACGGCCCGACCTGCGCGTTCAAGGACATGGCG
>DVMZ01000028.1 GCA_018714725.1 Candidatus Scatosoma pullistercoris | reverse complement strand
GCCGCCCGGCTGGAGGCGAAGCGGGGAGGGAGCATGTGCGAGAAGATCTATCTCTCTTATGAGCAACAGGTTGAAAAACTGCGCAGGGACGGACTGATCGTAGAGGACGAGCGGACTGCGATTTCCCGGTTGAAGTGGGAAGGATATTATAATTTCGCAGTGGGATATAACCGCCTGTTCAAAGACGACCGCAAACGGTATATCTGCGGCGTCCGGTTCGAACATATCGAAGCGCTGTACGATTTTGACAAACATCTCCGCGGCATCGTGTACGAATACACGCAGGGGGTGGAATGCAATCTGAAAGCCCTGATTGCGGATACGTTCAGCAGACTGTACGGCGTGCGCGAAAAAGCGTACCTTACCGAAGAAAATTTTACGTCCGACCCCGCCGAGCGCGGCAATGTCCGCTGGCTGATCGCGACGTGCAGGGACCTGATCCGCGACAGCATGCGGGAGGGGACAAAGAGTTATCGCGATTACATCGCCCACAACGCGAAAGTGTACGGGCATGTTCCGCTTTGGGCGTTAATCCGGGCGCTGAGTTTCGGAAACGCCTCCAAATTTCTCAAACTGATGAAGCCGGAAGACCGTTCGGAAATTGCCGGGGAGTACCGGTTAAGCGGCAAGACGCTCTGCAATATGACGGAAATAGCGATTTCTTTCCGGAACATCGCCGCGCACGGGGAGCGGGTGTATTGCGCGCATCTTCCCGCGGTGCGGCTCACCGAAAACCTGTCGGTGTTCCGCAAAATCCAGGTGCCCGGATTTTCAGACGGGAGATTGCGGTACGGCCGCTGTGATTTTTTGGCTCTTATGTTGGTATTCAAATACATGCTGCCCCGAAAAGAGTTTTCCGTGTTTCTTTCGCGCGTGAAAAAAGAAGTGGAAGAACTGAAATCCGTCCTGCCGGCTTTTGCGATGCGCCGGGTGTTTGAACAGACGGGGCTTTCGGGGGCGTGGAAAAAACTTAACGATATTTCTGTTTGACGGACGGTGTTCGGTCGCGGAATCGGCTTGCGTCCCTTACAGGAAACGGAGGATTTGTCAATGAATTACAAAGGCGCCATATTCGATCTGGACGGAGTCATCTGTCAGACGGAGGAATTGCATTATCTTGCCTGGAAAGCGCTTGCCGACAGGCTGAATATTTATTTCGACCACGAAATCAACGCCCGCCTTCGGGGAAGATCCCGCATGGCCTGTCTGGAAATCATTCTCGAACGGGCAAATGCGGAATATACCTCTCTGGAAAAGGAAGCGTTTGCGGCAGAGAAAAATGCGATTTTTGCCGATTCGTTGCGCAAAGTGGGGGTAAAAGACGTCAGCGACGATGTGCGTGAGACGCTGAAATCGTTGAAAGAACGCGGGGTGGCTTTGGCGGTTGCTTCCTCCAGCAAGAATGCCCCGGAAATTCTGGAGCGGATCGGATTGGAAGACGCGTTTGACGCGATTGCGGACGGGCACGATCTGATTTCGGCCGATGACGATCCGTCTGCCGTCCTTCAGGCGGAAGAACGGATGGAAGAACTGTTCTTGAAAGCGGCAGAAAAGCTCGGTCTTACGCCCGGCGAATGCCTTGTGGTGGATGATGCGGTGCCGGGGATTGACGCGGGACTTTCCGGCGGTTTTCTGACGGCCGGGGTCGGAACGGCGGCGTCTTATGAAAAAACCGGCTATAAATTGACGAAGCCGAGCGATCTTTTGTCGATTTGAAACTTCGGGCAGGCAAGAGGAGAAAAACGGTCATGAAATACAGAAAACTCGGAAAAGGGGGGCCGCAGTGCCCGCGGATCGTCCTCGGCTGCATGCGGATCGGGGATAAACCCGTCGAAAGGACGGAGGCGCTCATTTCCGCCGCGCTGGACGCGGGGGTGAATATGTTCGATCACGCGGATATTTACGCGGGCGGCGAAAGCGAACGCAAGTTCGGAGAGGCCGTGCGCAATCTGAAAATTCCGCGCGAAAAACTCATTCTCCAATCCAAATGCGGCATTCGGCCGGGCATGTACGATTTTTCAAAGGAACATATCGTCGGGTCTGCGGAAAACAGCCTGAAAAGACTGGGCACCGATTACCTCGACGTTCTGCTGCTGCACCGCCCCGACGCGCTGATGGATCCGGAAGAAGTCTTTTCCGCTTTTGAGGAACTGCATCGTTCCGGAAAAGTGCGCGCTTTCGGCGTCAGCAACTTTTCTGTCAGTCAGATAGAGCTGTTACAGGGGGGCAGGTATGAGATTGTCGCCGATCAGCTTCAATTCTCTCTTCTGCATTCGGGGCTGGTGGACGAAGGGCTGAACGTCAACATGACGAAAGACGAATCCACCCGCCGCGGCGGAGACGTCCTCAATTACTGCCGGCTGAAAGACATAGCGGTACAGGCGTGGTCGCCGCTCAATTACGGATTTATCGCGGGAATTTTCGTGGGCAACGAAAAGTTTCCGGAGGTAAATGCGGAGCTGAATCGTCTTGCCGAAAAATACGGCTGTACGCCCGCCGCAATCGCCTTTGCGTGGATTCTTCGCCACCCTGCGGGGATGCAGGTGGTGTCGGGGACGAGCGACGCGGGGCATTTTACCGAGCTGTGCAAAGCCGCGGATGTGGAGCTTACCCGTGAGGAATGGTATTCTCTCTATCGTTCGACGGGGAAAACCCTGCCCTAAATTGTACGATCTGTTTCGGGCTTTTCGGGAATTTTAGGATGTTGAATCCAAATGTTGAATCTGTATGAAACGGACAGCCGCCCCGGCATAATTGCCGGGGCGGCTGCAGCGTTTTCGGGACTTATTCGGCGCTCATTTGTCCGAGTCATCGGGACAATTCTCAGATGCGCGGATTATAAAAAACGCCTTTCAGTTTGTAAGACGGCTTGTTTTCCCGCGTCCTCAGTGCCTGCGATTTAATTGCCGCCGTAAATTTTCACGAGTTTCACGATGATTTCCACCGCTTTTTCCATGGAGGGGACGGGGATGAATTCGAGTACGGAGTGGGCGTTGTGGCCTCCGGTGAAGAGGTTGGGGCAGGGCAGGCCCATAAAGGAGAGCGTGCACCCGTCCGTTCCGCCGCGGACCGGCGTTTCCAGGGGAGTGACGCCCGCTTCGGCAAAAGCCTTCCGGGCGTTTTCCACGAGATGAAAATGCTCTTTGATTTTTTCAAGGCAGTTGTAATACTGATCCCGGATCCGGATTTTTGCGGCGTTTTCGCCGTATTTTTCTTGTAATGCCTGCGTCAGTTGTCCGAGATAGTTTTTCCGTGCGAGAAACTTATCTTTGTCATGGTCGCGGACGATGAGTTTGATTTCGCCCGATTCCACTTCCGCCCGCACGCTTTCGACATGATAGAACCCTTCCCTTCCTTCGGTGGCGGCAGGGGTTTCGTTTTCGGGGAGCGCTTTGAGAAATTCGCCGGCCAACAGGGCGCAGTTGATCATCTTTCCTTTGGCGCTGCCCGGGTGAATGTTCTTCCCCGTCAGCGTAAGCGTCGCTTCCGCGGCGTTGAAGGTCTCGTAGCCGAGTTCTCCCAGCTCTTCTCCGTCCACGGTGTAGGCAAAATCGCAGCCGAAGCCTTTGACGTCGAACAGGGACGCGCCCTCGCCGATCTCTTCGTCGGGCGTGAAGGCGATGCCGATTTTTCCGTGCCGGATCTCGGGATGGGACACCAGGTATTCGACGGCGGTCATGATTTCCGCGACGCCCGCCTTATCGTCCGCGCCCAGCAAGGTGTTTCCGCCCGTGACGATCAGTTCCTGTCCGACATAATTTTTCAGAACGGGGAATTCGGTTGCGGAAATGATTTTTCCGTTTTTCAGCGGGATGTCCCCGCCCTGATACGGGACGCATTCCGGGGAGACGTTTTTCCCCGAACATACGGGTTCGGTATCCAGGTGTGCAATGAATCCGAGCGCGGGCAGATTTTCCGCATTGGCGGGGATATGTCCGTACACATAGCAGTGTTCGTCCACGAAGGCGTCCGCAACGCCGAGCGCTTTCAGTTCGTCCGCAAGAATCCGGGCGAGGTCAAACTGCTTTTCCGTGCTGGGGTGCGTGCCCGTTTCCGGATCGGATTGCGTATCGATTTTTACATAGCCGAGAAATCTTTCCTGCACAGTCATAATTGCAAAAGGCTCCTTAAAACAGATTCCGTATTTTTCTTTTTTATCAGTATACCGCTTTTTTCCGCTTTTGACAAGTTTTTTCATCGGGATAAAAAGGGAAACGTTTTCGGTGATCGGAAAACTTTTGTACGGGCGGCAAAAGTTCCGGCGTAGCCCCGGTTATTTACAGATGATATGCAGCGCTTGTACTTGGCGGCGCATAAATTCTCTGTTCCGGGAACAGAATAAAAAAGAGAACGGAATCGACGACGGGGGACAGGGGAAATCGGGCGGAAAAAAGAAAGAGAAGGAAAAAAAAGAAGTCGGAACAGAAGATTTAAACAACGCATACGGAGAGCGGTGTCAGACAAATATATAAAAACGTCATTACATAAAAAAACACAGAATAAGAGGAGGAGAGGCGTTTTGACGGGGTCCGAAAAGAGGCGGAAGCGGAACGGAAGGAAAAACAGAGGGGTATGCGCGGGGCTTTTGGCGGCGTTTTTCGCAGTTGCCGCCCTGGGCGTAAGTTGCGGGAAAGCGGATCCGCCGGCGGAGGAAACGACGACCATCCGGCTCAGCGAGACGGAAATCGAACTCGGCGTCGGGGAGAGCTTTCGTCTGACGGTGGTGTATGAGCCCGCATGGAAAGGCGAATTTCCGGTAGAATGGCGGGTATCCGATCCTTCGGTGGCCGCGGTGGAGGGCGGCGTCGTCACGGGATTTCATGCGGGGGAAACCGTTGTCACCGCACACACCAATGAAAATACCGCCAGCTGCAAAGTGACGGTGCGTGACGGCGCGGACGGCGGCGAGGGGTCGAGCGGCAAGGATGGAAGGACGGGGAGTAAGTAGACGGGAGAAACGGCGGAAGCAGCCGGGATCCCGGGATGAAAAAGCCGCGAAAAGGGCGAAAAGCAGGGGGAATCCGATCGGTTCTCCCGATTTTTTTGTCCCGGAAGGGGATTCTTGTGCAAAGTATACAATACGGATAGCGAAGTTTGTGGAATTTGTCCATTGTAATTTTTGGGAGAATATAGTAAAATAGAGACATCAAAATTACAATTCGTTGAATTGGAGGAAATGTTCAAATGTCAGGACTTCTGCTGAAAGGCATCAACAAGGTGTATCCCTCGGGCGTACAGGCGGTGTTCAATTTCTGCCTCGACATCAGGGACAAGGAATTCATCGTTCTCGTCGGCCCTTCCGGCTGCGGAAAATC
>DVMZ01000027.1 GCA_018714725.1 Candidatus Scatosoma pullistercoris | reverse complement strand
TGCTTATCAATATTGTTTATATTATTTATTTTTTTCCTACATTTTTCGACAAAACTTTTTTATTCAGACGCCAAAAGCCGGAGAACTGATGTTCCCCGGCTTTTGGCTGAAAATTCTGTATCGATATTTTTTTTATCAAATTTTTTTCTTGAATTCAGATCTGTACGTTTCCTTTTTCCCCGAGCACTTCGCGATTTTCTTCCAAAATCGGATCAATTTCGTTTTGGATGAATTCTACCGTCTGAGAAGGCGCACGGCCGATAAATTTCTTCGCATCGAGAATTTCGTCCATCCGATTCCACACGGCCCGGAACATCTCATCTTTTTCAATGAGCTCGATCAAATTATTTTCTCCGCCTTCTTCTTTCACCTTTTTACCCGCTTCCATAGAAAGAACGCGGATTCTCTCATGCAGCGCCTGGCGATTTCCGCCCGCTTTGACGCATTCCATCATGATATTTTCGGTTGCCATAAACGGCAATTCCGCCTTAATGTGTTTCGCGATGACCTTTTCATAAACGACGAGGTTTTCCGAAACGTTCATATATATATTGAGAATCGCATCTACGGCGAGGAACGCCTGCGCGTTGACAATCCGGCGGTTCGCAGAATCGTCAAGCGTCCTCTCCAGCCATTGCGTGGAAGAAGTAACCGCGCTGTTGAGCGGCAAAGACACCACATATCTGGCCAGCGAACCGATTCTTTCGCAACGCATGGGATTGCGTTTGTACGCCATGGCCGACGAACCGATCTGACTCTTTTCAAAGGGTTCTTCGATCTCTTTCATGCTCTGCAGAATCCGGATATCGTTGGAAAACTTGTAGGCGCTCTGCGCAATCTGCGAAAGCACGCACAGAACGTTATAATCGAATTTTCTCGGATAAGTCTGGCCCGTAACACCGTATACCTTTTCATATCCCAGCTTCCCGACGACTTTCTTTTCCAGCGCTTTGACTTTTTCTTCATCTCCGTCAAAAAGTTC
Source organism: Candidatus Scatosoma pullistercoris (assembly GCA_018714725.1). Classification (GTDB taxonomy): domain Bacteria; phylum Bacillota; class Clostridia; order Christensenellales; family Borkfalkiaceae; genus Scatosoma; species Scatosoma pullistercoris. Next base: position 11,448 of record DVMZ01000027.1, on the reverse strand, counting down.
GAGAAAACTCGCCTGGGTACCCGTCGTTCCCTTAACGCCGCGCAATTTGACCTGCGACTTAAGATTCATCAGATTCCGGTAATCCATTTCCAGATCCTGCAACCAAAGCGTCGCGCGCTTTCCGACCGTAGTCAGCTGAGCGGGTTGAAGATGAGTAAACCCGAGCGCAGGCAATTCTTTATATCTGAGCGCAAAATTTTTCAGCTTGTCCATCACATTGACGAGCTTTCTCCGGATGATATCCAGCGCTTCGTCGATCATGATAATTTCGGAATTACAATTGACAAAACAACTCGTCGCGCCCAGATGAATAATGGGCATTGCGCTTTTTGCCTGCGCGCCATAGGCTTTTACATGCGCCATGACGTCATGACGCACTTCCTTTTCATAAGTTTCCGCCTGGTCGTAATTGATGTCATCGGCATATTTTTTCAATTCCGCCACCTGTTCGGGCGTAATATTCAGGCCAAGCTCCATTTCCGATTCCGCCAACGCGATCCAGAGTTTTCTCCAAAGGCGGAAACGCTTTTCGTCAGAAAAGGCATGCTGCATCTCTTTGCCGGCATAACGCGTGCAAAGCGGGTTCTGATAAATAGAATGATCGGTCATAATTTCTCCTGTATTTTTTCTCTGTCCGCCTGTTTTAGTAAAGCAAAACGGATTTCGCGCCTTTCGTTCTTTCCGTCATCGCCCGACAGACCGGACGGCAATTTCCGGACCGAAAAGACCGTATTTCACAAAATTCCGAAAAGCATTAAGACTCAAATTTTTTCGGGTTCAGGATACTCCTGCCCGAAAGTTTCCGCCGTCACTTTTTTGATCTTTTGCACTTCACAAGGGCGATCGCTCCAATCGGTTTTCACCTGCGCGATTTCGTCCACCGTCTCCATTCCTTCGGACACGGCGCCGAATGCCGCATAATCCCCGTCCAGAAATTCGCCGTCTGCATGCATCACAAAAAACTGCGACCCCGCAGAATCGGGATTCTGCGCACGCGCCATAGACAATACGCCGCGCTTATGAGAAACATCGTTCTTTTCAAAGCCGTTATGAGAAAACTCGCCGCGGATGCGATATCCGGGCCCGCCCATACCCGTCCCGTTCGGGTCTCCGCCCTGAATCATGAAACCGGAAATCACCCGGTGAAAAATCAAGCCGTCATAAAAACCTTTTCTGACCAGAGACAGAAAATTATTGACGGTATTGGGTGCTTTATCGGGATACAGCTCCGCTTTGAAACTTTTCCCGTTTTCCATTTCAAACGTTACAATGGGATTCATACTTGCTCCTTTTTGCCCTTCGGCGAATTTCTATACTTTCTCGCGCTTTCTGTTTGCAGGAACCGATCCGGCTTTTCTTTTCCGGCGGAATCCTCAAGGGTTCCCGTCATCGGCTCCGAGATATTTCTCTACTTTCACGCCCGCTTCCTCAAACAGTTTTAAGGAAAAATCATCGGGATAGCCGTCTCTGTACACCACGCGGGAAATGCCGGCATTGATGATCATTTTCGCGCAGATCACACAAGGCTGATGCGTGCAATACAGCGTGGCGCCGTTGACATTGATACCGTATTTTGCCGCCTGGATAATCGCGTTCTGCTCGGCATGCACGGCAAAACAGAGCTCCTGTTTTGTCCCGCTCGGGATATTCAGCTTGCGGCGCAGACATTCGCCCTTTTCTTCGCAGCTCTTTATTCCCGCCGGCGCCCCGTTATAGCCGGTCGTCATCACCCGTTTGTCTCGGACGATTATCGCGCCCACATGACGGTTTTCCTGAAAACAACTCGACCACCCGGCGACCGTTTCGGTCAGTTCCATAAAACGCCGATCCCATTTATCCGTCCTGTTCATCGCTTTTCTCCTCCGTTTGTCCTTTATTGTACCACATTTTTCCTCAAAACGCAATCTTTTCGGAAAGAAAAACAGCTTCCCTTCCCTAAAAATAAATTTTTCTGTTTTCTTTCTCCATTTATTTTTATTTTTTTGTTTGAGTTCCCTCTTTCCCGGTTTATAATAATAACGGTAAAAATTTACAGTCCGTAACAGCAAGGAGAATTCTGACAACTCTTCCGTGCCGAAACGCGGACAAAAATATTCCGGAGGTTTCATCACTTATGAATATCAAACCGTTGTTCGACAAAGTGGTCGTGGAAAGCGTGACCGTCGAAGAAAAGACCAAGAGCGGATTCTTCCTTCCCTCTTCTGCGCAGGAAAAACCCCAGACCTGCATCGTCGTTGCCGTCGGCCCCGGCGGAATCATCGACGGGAAAGAAGTGCAGATGCAGGTGAAAGTGGGAGATAAGGTGCTTTGCTCCAAATATGCAGGCTCCGATTTCAAAGTGGACGGCAAAGAATTCACCATCATCAAACAGAGCGACATCCTTGCCGTTGTCGAAGATTGATCGGATAATTCTTCCAGACCGTTACTCAGTTCCGGCTCTTGTCCGGAAGAAAAAGTTAATTCAGAATTTATCAGCGATTCAGCAGTTTATTCATCAGTATTCATTAGTATTTATTAAGGAGACAAACTATTATGGCTAAGCAGATCAAATACGGAGACGAAGCAAGAAAAGCCCTGGAAACGGGCGTAAACACTCTGGCCGATACAGTGAAAATCACCCTCGGCCCCAAAGGAAGAAACGTCGTTCTCGACAAAAAGTTCGGCGCTCCCCTCATTACCAACGACGGCGTGACGATTGCCAAGGAAATCGAACTGAAAGATCCGTTTGAAAATATGGGCGCACAGCTCGTCAAAGAAGTTTCCACCAAGACCAACGACGTCGCGGGCGACGGCACCACCACCGCCGTGGTTCTCGCACAGGCGATCGTGAGAGAAGGCCTGAAAAATCTCGCGGCGGGCGCCAATCCCATCATTCTCAAAAAAGGCATCGAAAAAGCCGTGGATGAGACGGTCAAATATGTCAAAGGAATCTCTAAATCCGTGGAAAGCCAGAAAGCCATCGAACAGGTAGCTTCCATTTCTGCGGGCGATAAGGAAATCGGTTCCCTCATCGCAAAGGCAATGGAAATCGTCGGAAAAGACGGCGTAATCACCGTTGAGGAAGGCAAGTCCATGCACACCGAACTCAACACCGTCGAAGGCATGCAGTTCGATCGCGGCTATGCTTCCGCCTACATGGTGACCAACACAGACAAGATGGAAGCCGTTCTCGACAATCCTTACATCCTCATCACCGATAAAAAAATTTCCAATCTTCAGGAAATTCTGCCTGTTATCGAGCCCCTTGCCCAGCAGGGCGCAAGGCTCCTGATCATCGCGGAAGACGTGGAAGGCGACGCATTGGCTGCTTTGATTGTCAACAAACTCAAAGGCGTATTCAATTCCGTTGCCGTCAAAGCCCCCGGCTTCGGCGACAGAAGAAAGGAAATGCTGCAGGATATCGCCGTGCTGACGGGCGGCCAGGTGATTTCTTCCGACCTCGGCGTGGAATTCAAGGACGTCACGCCGGATATGCTCGGCAGAGCCGCCACCGTTAAAGTTGACAAAGAAAACACCACCATCATCAACGGCGCCGGCAATGCGGAAGACATCAAAGCGCGCGTTGCTTCCATCAAAGCTCAGATCGCGGAAACCAAATCCGATTACGACAGAGAAAAATTGCAGGAAAGACTTGCCAAACTTGCAGGCGGCGTAGCCGTCATCAGCGTCGGCGCGGCAACCGAAGTGGAAATGAAAGAAAAGAAACTCCGTATCGACGACGCTCTTGCCGCTACCAGGGCGGCTGTGGAAGAAGGCTATGTACCCGGCGGCGGCAGCGCGCTCCTCGCAGCGATCCCCGACGTCAAGAAACTGGTGGCCGGATTGGACGGCGATGAAAAAACGGGCGCCGCCATCATTCTCAAAGCGCTGGAAGAACCCATCAGACAAATCGCAAAAAATGCCGGCGTGGACGGATCCGTCATCGTCGATAAAGTCCTCGCTTCCAGAAAAGCCAACTATGGCTATGACGCCCTCAACAATAAATTCTGCGATATGGTCGAAAACGGTATCATCGACCCGACGAAAGTTACCCGTTCCGTACTTCAGAATGCGGCTTCCGTCGCGGCGACTCTGCTCACCACGGAGAGCATCGTGACCGATATTCCCACCCCTCCCGCTCCTGCAGCTCCCGCAGGCGGCGACATGGGCGGAATGTATTAATTCCGACCAAGGTCAATTAAATATCAACCAAGGCGGCTGTGAAAAGCCGCCTTGGTCTTTCAGAATAAATCCCCCGCTGAATAGCGGGGGATTTATTCATTACCTGTCTATGCTCTCCTCTCTTTTCACGTTTCCGTTAAAAAAACGGCGCTTTGCCTTTTCGTTGATAGATTCTCACACTCTTTCCTGCGCCTTCGGCAAAAGTTTTCCGAGAATTTTTTTCAGCGCGTACTTGCAATGCTCATACGTCAACCCGCCCTGAAAATAAGCCGTATACGGAGGCTTTACGGGAGCGTCTGCCGACAATTCGATGGACGCGCCGTCCACAAAACACCCGGCCGCCATGATCACCTGACTGTCATATCCCGGCATATCCCAGGGCTCCGGCGTCACATAGCTGTCCACGGGAGACGCCTCCTGTACCGAACGGATAAAGGCACAGAGCTGTTCGGCCGTATCAAAACGTATTGCACGGGTGATATCCGCCGGAGTCTTATCGAGAGAGGGAAAATTTTCGTATCCGAGCGATTCCATGCACTTTCCGATAAGCAGACTTCCTTTGATTGCCTGATTGACGACGTGCGGCGCCAGAAACAATCCCTGATAAAACAGTCGATAGCCATAAGCATACGAGCCGACTTCATTGCCGACGGAAGGAGCCGTGAGCCTTCTTCCGATCAGTTCGACATACTCCTTTTTTCCGACCACATACCCGCCCGTCGGAGCCAACCCTCCGCCCGGATTTTTGATAAGAGAACCGACCGCAATATCTGCCCCCACATCGCAGGGTTCCTTTTTTTCCACGAATTCCCCGTAACAATTATCTACGAAAATACATCCTGTAAAACCACAGGCACGCACGCGAGCGCACACTTCGCCGATTTCCTCCACGGAAAACGCATCCCGAAGCTCGTACCCGCGGGAGCGCTGAATATAAACCATCTTCAAACGATTTCCGAGCGCTTCGATTCTTTGCTCCGCCTTCTTCAAGTCCATCTTCCCTTCCGGAGTCAGCGGGAGACATTCAAACATAACCCCGAAATCCTTCAGCGACCCGTTTCCGTCGCCGTAAATAACGCCGTGCAAGGTATCGTACGGCATTCCGGAAACAGACAGGACAAAATCCCCCGGCCGGAGAATACCGAATAACGCCACGCTGAGCGCATGCGTTCCGGACAACATCGCCGGAGAAACGATGCCCGCCTCCCCGCCGAATGCGGAAGCGAATACTTCGCCTAACGTAAATCTTCCCTCGTCGCCATACCCGTAACCTGTCGATCCTATGAAATGGCGAAGCGCCACCCGATGTTCCTGAAAGGCTTTCAACACCTTTTCCTGATTGTATTCACTGATTTCATCCGCCCGCAAAAACTCTTTTTTAAGCGCCGTTTCGCTTTGCGAAATCAATTCTTCTGCCGTCATAACTCTATCCTATTTAACTCCTTACATTTATTATGTCAGACATAACATATATGTCTGACATAGTTCAAAGCAATTTCAATACTTCTTCCGCCGTGGCGTGTTCCGGGCTGAGAACAGTGTGATTGTTCATGCGCCTGAAAAACGTAATCTGTCGTTTGGCGTAATTGCGGGTGTTTTTTTTGATGAGCTCTGCGATCTCCGTCATCGGCCACCCCTGCCGCATGCCTTCCGCCATTTCTTTATAGCCGATTCCTTGCATGCACTGGGCGGAAAGCGGAATTCCCCGCTCGAGAAGAGACCGGACTTCCTCGGCCAGTCCGGCGTTCAGCATTCCGTCCACCCGGCGATTGATTCTTTCATACAGCTCCTCGCGCGGATAGCCGACGGAAACGCAGACAAAGTCAAACCTCGGGACGGGAAGATCGTGCTGATCGGACTTCTTTCTCCCGGTGGTTTCAAAAATTTCCAGGGCACGGACCACCCGTTTCGTATCGTTCGGATGCAACCGCGAAGCGCTTTCCGGATCGCACTCTTTCAGCAAAGCGTGCAAGCGCTCCTTTCCGTTCTCTTCGAGGTAGGTCTCGTATTTTTTCCGGATTTCGGGGTTGGCACCCGTCTTTCCGAACTGGCTTTTATACAAAACGGAATTGATATAAAACCCGGTACCTCCGCAGATAACGGGAGTTTTTCCACGGGAAAGAAGAGATTGCACGACCGGTAGCGCAAGGCGCTCGTAGTCGCTCACGGAGAAACTTTCCGTCGGCTCCGCCACGTCGATGAGATGATGCACAACGCCTTTGCGCTCTGAGGCAGAAGGTTTTGCCGTCCCGATATCCAGCCCTTTATACACCAGCATGGAATCTGCGGAAATGATTTCCGTATCCAACGCGCGCGCGCATTCGACCGCAAGCGAAGTTTTTCCGGACGCCGTAGGGCCGCAAATCACCAGAACGCGCATCAGACAATCCTCTTGAACATCTTTTCCAGTTCCGTCTTCGTCATTCGCACGACGACAGGCCTGCCGTGCGGACATTTCAGCCCGATATTTCCGTCCATGAGCCGGAAGAGCTCGTCCACCTCTCCCCGCGTCAGATCCATACCTCCCTTTACGGCGGCTTTGCAGGCGGCCGTCGCCAGTTTGTCTTTCAGAATATCTTCCAGCTTGATGGCGCGATAACCGCTCACGTCGCCGAGAATTTCATTGAAAAAGACGCCGAGATCGATGCTTTGCAAATCCAGAGGTACGGCGGAGACTTTGAAGGAATTCTCCCCGAATTCCTCGATATCAAACCCCATATCACGTATATTTTCGAGATTTTCGCGGATAAACGCGCTCTCGAAGGCGTTGAGATTGAGAACATACGGAAGCAACATGGGCTGCTGCATGACATTCCGGTGTCGCATCTGCTCTTTGAGACGGTCAAAGATTAGGCGCTCGTGCGCGGCGTGCTGATCGATGATATAAAAACAGTCGCCCTGTTCATACAAAAGATAGGTGTTGAACAGCTTGCCGACATACGAACAGGACGACACGTCCACACGGCTCTGCGCCGCTTTTTTATCCCGCTCTTCGAGGAATTTTTTGTTTTCGAGAAAAGGATCCGTCGGAACGACGGAAGACTCTCCGGAAGAAGTTCCGGACGGAACGGCGGACGGGGCGTTGACTTCAAGGACGTTCTTTTCAAAAAATAAATCGGAATAAGTGTTTCTGAGGCTCTTTTTCTCTTTCTCCCCGTTCTTCGGCACGGCAGGCGGATTTTTCCGTTCTTCCGTTTCAAAAGGAAGTTCTTTTCCGGACGCCGTCGGCCGGGGCGTTGCCTTTTCGATTTCCCGCTTCGCTTCTTCGTAGAGCGCCGAAGTGAATCCCTTCGCCCGCCCGTCCCGCACCGGCGCAGAAACCGCAGGCCGCTCCGTATTCGCGCGGGAAACAGGTTGAACATCCGGTACCTCCCGAACCGGAGCCGCTTTCCCGGAAGAAAGCCCGGCCGAAAAATCCGGTTCCGCAACGGACTGCACAGACGGAACCGAGCCGGAAGCCAGGTAGTCCAGCGCTTTGGGATTTCCGTCCAGTACCGAAGAGATCACCGAATAGATACACCCGTAAATCACCTGGTTATCGATAAAGCGTACGTCCGCCTTATTGGGATGTACGTTGACGTCCACCACTTCCGCCGGAACGTCTATATACAGCACATAAAAGGGATACTGCCGCTTCATCAGATAGCTGGCATAGGCATTGGACACTGCCGCGGAAATCGTGGAGTTGACGATATAGCGGCCGTTGAGGAACACGCTCTGATAGGTCTTGTTCGGCTTGGAAAAATTCTGATTCCCGATATAGCCCCGGATTTTAACCCCGTGTTTTTCCGCCGAAATTTTGTAACAATCCTTCAGAATGGACGCGCCGTACACGTCGACGATCGCCTCTTCCTCCCCGCCGCCGAACGATTGCAGAACTTTTTTGCCGTTGACGTAGTACCGGAAAGCGATGTCCGGACGGCTGAGAATAAAGCGCGAGACAAAATTGGTGATATCCGTCTCCTCCGATTTTTCCGATTTCAGAAATTTCAGGCGCACCGGCGTATTGAAAAAGAGCATTTCCACGCGGACGTCCGTTCCGTCGTCCCCCGCCGCTTCTTCGATCTCCCCCAGTTTTCCCCCGTCCGAACAAAGCCGGTAGCAATTTTTTTCCGGCACTTTGGACGTGATCGTCATTTTGGAAACCGCGGAAATAGACGCAACCGCCTCTCCACGGAATCCCAGCGTCAGAATATGTTCGAGATCGTCCGCTTTCGCGATCTTGCTGGTTGCATGCGGCAAAAACGCCGCCTGCAAATCCTCCCGGAGAATTCCTCCGCCGTTATCCGTCACACGAATCAGCTGCTTTCCGCCGCCCTCTACAGAAATCTCTATTTCCGTGGCCCCGGCGTCAATAGAATTTTCAACCAGTTCCTTGACGACGGAATAGGGACGGTCCACCACCTCGCCGGCGGCTATGCGATTGTATACCTGTGCGGGCAGAATATTGATTTTCGACATATCAGTTCTCCGCTTTTACTTTTTCTTTGAGATCGTTGATGAGGAGCAAAGCCTGCATGGGCGAAAGCGTATCGGTGTCCGTATCGAGCAGAATCTTTTCCGCCTCGGAAAGAGAACGTTTTTCTTCGTCGTCTGTTTCCGCGATGCGATCCGCAAGCATGCCTTTTTTGGCGATGTCGTTCTTTTCCAGCGTTTTCAAAATCCCTTTTGCGCGGGCAGTCACTTCTTTTGGAACCCCGGCCAGCGCCGCCACTTCGATGCCGAAACTGCGATTGGCACCGCCCCGGGCAATCTTGCGCAGGAACACCACCGCGCCGTTCAGCTCCCGTACCGTCACCTTGTAATTTTTCACTCCTTCTATCTTGTTTTCAAGCTCCGTCAATTCATGATAGTGCGTGGCGAACAGCGTCTTTGCCCGGATTTTTTCGGTCAGAAATTCGATGACGGCCCAGGCAATGGACAAGCCGTCGTAAGTGCTGGTTCCCCGCCCCACTTCGTCGAGAACGAGCAGACTGTCCTTCGTGGCATGCAACAGAATGGTGGCCACTTCCGTCATTTCCACCATAAAGGTACTCTGATCGAAAATCAGATTGTCGCTGGCCCCCACCCGCGTGAAAATCCGGTCTGTCAAAGGAATCTCCGCCGCTTTTGCGGGGACAAAACTGCCGATGTGCGCCATCAGGACGATGAGCGCCACCTGGCGCATGTAAGTGCTTTTTCCGGCCATATTCGGGCCGGTGATCACGGCGCTTCGATTTTCTTCGTTATCGAGCAAAGTATCGTTGGGCACAAATCGCTCTTTGGAAATCGCTTCGACGACGGGATGACGGCCTTCCGAAATCATCAGTTTTCCCCCTTCCGTCATGACCGGGCGGCAGTACTTACGCTCCTTCGCCACCGCAGCCAACGAAACCAGGCAATCGAGCAATGCGATCGCGGCCGAAATCTTCTGCAATTTTTCAATATTTTGAGAGAGCAGGTCCAGAAGGTCATTATACAGCCTGGTTTCCAGCTTCAGCGCTTTTTCGCTGCTGGTCAGAATTTTGTCTTCCAGTTCTTTGAGTTCCGCCGTTATAAACCGTTCGCCCGTCGTCAGCGTCTGTTTGCGGATATAGTGCTCCGGAACTTTATCCCGGAAGGAATTGGAGATTTCTATATAGTACCCGAATACCCGGTTATACCCTACTTTCAGAGTCTTGATCCCCGTGCGCTCTTTTTCCCGTGTTTCGATTTCCGCAATCAGACTCTTGCCGTCCTTGCCGATGGCGCGCAGTTCGTCCAGTTCCCGGTTATACCCCTCCCGGATATACCCCCCGTCTTTCATCAGTGCGGGCGGTTTGTCCACGATTGCCGCCGTTAGCGTGTCGGCGAGGATTTTCATGTCCGGCAGATCGTCCGCAATGTCCGAGAGAATACGCGAAGAAAATCCGCTCAGCTGAAACCGGACGGACGGCAACGCGTTCAGGGAAACGGCAAGCGCCACACAGTCTTTGGGCAGGAAATTGCCGTTGGAAATTTTACCGGAAAGCCGCTCCACGTCCTTGACGTCTTTGAGCGTGTCGGCAAGCCCCATGCGAACCACGGAGGCGTCAAACAGTTCGCTGACGCCGTCCTGACGATAGGTGATTTCGGAAATATCCTTGAGCGGCGAAAGAATCATGCGGGTCAGCAATCTCGCCCCCATGCCCGTTTTCGTCTTGTCGAGCAGCCAGAGCAAAGAGCCGTACCTCTTCCCTTCTCCGTTGCTCCGCACCAGTTCCAAATTGCGCACGGCAATGCTGTCGAGAACCATAAAACGGTCGTGATTGACCACTTTGATGGAGTTGATATTGCTTAAAGAATGTTTCTGCGTCTCCCTCAGATACTCGATCAGCGCGCCCGCCGCCGCGATGCAATTTTCTTTTCCCGCAATCCCGTAGGCCGCCAGCGAACGGGTGCCGAACTGTTCCAGAAGATTTTTTTCGGCGTGCCTGACATTGAACGCCCACGGCACATAACAGGAAAACGCCGGAAGTATGCCGTGTTTCAGCTCCTTGACGTCCTTGGCCGCCAACAGCATTTCTTCGTTGCAGATGATCTCCGCCGCCGACAGCTTCACCAGCTGATTGACCGAATCTTCCAGCGCCGATTCGCCGTTGAATTCCAGCGTGGAAAATTCTCCCGTCGTGATGTCCGTCCAGGCCACGGCGATGCTCTCTCCCGATTTGAACAGACAGGCGATATAATTGTTCCGGGTTTCGTCCAGCATCGTGTCGTCGATAAGCGTACCGGCCGATACCACGCGCACCACGTCGCGATCAACCAGTCCGCGCCCCGCTTCCTTGGGATCGGAAAGCTGTTCGCAGATGGCCACTTTTTCACCCATTCCGACGAGTTTTGCGATATACACGTCCGCCGCATGATAGGGAATTCCGCACATGGGCGCACGCTCGTCCAACCCGCAGTCCTTTCCCGTCAGCGTGAGATCGAGCAGTCTCGACACTTTCTCCGCATCTTCAAAAAACATCTCGTAAAAATCCCCGAGACGATAGAACAGAATACAATCCTTGTATTTGTCCTTCATTTCGAGGTAATGCCGCATCATCTGTGAAAGAGCCATACATTCAACCGCCTTTTCAGTTTGCGCCGCCTGCGCCGTCTGTCTTTTTGTCCGATTTAACCGATTTTTCCGGTCGGTCTGATTCTTCCGGGAAATCCGGGCCTCCGTTTTCCCCGTCCTCCGCCACAGGGGTGCCGAACAGGGAAATTCCGTTGGCTTCCGTAATTTTCAGACGGACAAATTCGCCGATCCGGTTGTTCCGGGAAGCAAAGTACCCCATGCGGCCG
>DVMZ01000026.1 GCA_018714725.1 Candidatus Scatosoma pullistercoris | reverse complement strand
GCCTTCTCGACGAAAATCCCGACGATATGAACGGATATATCGGACTGATCCGCGTCGCGTCCGAGAATTATACGCGGCTGTTCGGGAAGGAGATCGACGAAGCGATCCGCCTGGCGAAAAAGGTTTCCGGCAAGGAGGCTCCGGACGCCTTCGACGAAGATTTTGCCGCCTATATCGGGCGCAGGGCGGAGGAGACGCGCAGGCTTGCGGAGGAAGAGGAAAAGAAAAAGGCGGCGGCGGAAGCCGAGCGCCGCAAAGAGGAGGAAAAGCGCCGCCGCGCGGAATATTTCGCAAGTCGTTTCGCCGTCGAAAAGGGGGTGCTGAAAAAATATAAAGGGCAGGAGGCGCGGACGGAGCTCCCCCGAAGGGATCACCGCGATCGGGGACGAGGCGTTTTCCGGATGCACTTCGCTGGGAAACGTGACCTTCGGCCCGCGGGTGAGCGGCATCGGCGAAGGCGCCTTTTCCGGGTGCATAGCCCTCAGAAGCGCAGCGCTTCCCCAAAACTGCAAGCCGGAGCGCGGCGCTTTCCCCAAGAAGGTGACGGGCGGAAAGAGAGGGCTTTTCGGCAGGCTGTTTTCGTAGATCCGTAAAACGGCGCGCGGCGGAACGGAAAGACAAAATCGGAACATCAAAAAAGGGAGGCGGACGGAGTTAAAAACATGGTCGGCGCAGAAGAAATCATCAAAAAAATCAGCGTTCTCGAAGGCGAAGCGGAGAAGACGGACGCGGAACTCTCGCGGACGGGAGAGGCCGCCGTTGCGGCTTACGCCAGGGGCAGGGTTGCGTCCGTCGAAAAAAAGGTCGGGGATTTTCTGGCACAGGTCACCCCGCTCCTTCTCAAAGTGGCGAAAATCAGCCGCGGTCAGCTGGTCGTGTCGGGCGGGCGGATCGGGGCGCCGGGGAGCGTCCCCGAGCGGTTTGGCGCCGACGACGCGGAAGCCGTCGCGGAGAAGCAGAAACAGACGATCGTCGCCGTCCTGCGCCGGATTTCGCAGACGGGGGTGACCCCTTCGGTCGCGCTCTCGCTCGGAAAGGCGCTGAGCACCCTGTACGCCCTTTCCGACGGCGCGGACGCCTTTTACGACGCCTATTTCCGGGAGGAGAAACAGCGGGCGGCGGAACTCCGTGCGTCTTTGGAAAAGCGGAAAAAGCAGCTTTCGGACGAACTCGGCGGGCTGAAAAGGGAGCTGGACGCCCGGAGGGGAGCGCTGGAAAGCGCGGAGAGGAGATTCCGCTTTGACGGGATGTCGGTGGCGGCGGATTACGCCGCGCCCGTCTCCCTTCCCGTCTGCGCCGCGGAGGCGGGCGGGATGCTCATTCCCCGAAAGTGGCGCCTGTCCGACGACGGTCCGCTCGTCGTCCGGCTGGAGGACGGGGAGATCGCCGACGGCGTGGACTTTTTGCGCGCCCTCATCGTGCAGTTTCTGTACGCCTATCCCGCTCTCGACAAACAGATTTTATACTGTTCGGAAGAGGCGAACCGGGACATGGACAACTTTCTGTTCGCGCTGGAACGGAGCGCGGAGAAGGGGATTTTCTTCGACGGGATGCGCCAGATAGAGGACGACGGAGCGCGGGGATTCGAATATCGGGTCTCGGAGGTGCTGATGTCCCTGCGGAAGAAGATCCAGAGCCGGGCGAACCTCCTGAACGGCGCGGGCATGCGGGACATCTGCGAGTATAACGCGAAAAATCCGATGTCCGTACAGCCGCCCGTCCTCGTCGTCTTGCAGCATTATCCGTTCGGCTACGAAAATTGCAGCAATATCCGCTATCTCTTCGAAAACGGGGGCAAGACGGGCGTGTTCTTCGTCGTCGTGCAAAAGGGCAAAACCCTCCGCCGGAATATCTATTCGGATGAGGAAATGACCGATCCCGCCCTCTTCGCCGATAAGGTCTGTTCGGTCTTTCAGGGGGGCAGGTTTGCGATGAACGGGGAAAATTGCATACCGCTTTCCCTTCCGGAAGAAAAGATAAGGGCCTTGCTTGCGCCCTTTGCCGAAACGGTGAAAAAGAAAAACAGCCGGAAACTCCTCTATGAGGACATCGGATTCGGGAGGGAGGACAAGGCGCCCGACGACGACGGAAACACCATTTCCATCCCCGTCGGCATCATCGACAACGAAGTCTATTCGCTGGAATTCGCTGTGGCGGGCGACGAAAAGGACAAACCCATCTCCTACCTTTTGCTCGGCGCGCCCAAGATGGGCAAATCCTCCCTCATCGAAAGCATGATCTACAACGGCGGCATGAAATATTCGCCGGACGACCTGCAATTTTACCTCATCGACTTCAAGGACGGCGTTTCGGCGGGGCAGTTCCGCCCGGGCGGAAAGGGGGCGATCCCGCACGTCCGCATCCTCGCCGAAAACAGCCGGCTGGAAGAGGCGGAAATCATCCTCCAGATGCTCGAAAACGAGCGCGCGCGGCGCAATAAGGCCTTTTCGGCGGCGGGGTACCGCGATCTCGTGACCTACAATCGGGAATACGCGAAAAAGCACGCGGGCGCGGAGTACTTCCCCCGGATCGTCATTATCATCGACGAGATCCAGAAGCTCTTTCAGGACGAATCGAACGGCGTGCGCGGCAGGTCGGAAAAGCTGGCGGCCATGTGCGAGGACATCGCGCGCATGGGGCGTTCCGCCGGCATCCATCTCGTGTTCGCTTCGCAGAGCGTAGACAGGGCGATGAGCACGCGGCTTTGCAAATTCGTCCCCGGCAGATTCTGTTTCTCCGTCTCTCCCGCCGACGCGGAAAACGTCATCAATCCCCGCGACGCCAGGACCATTCAGGTCGAATGCGACCGGCCGGGCGTGGCGCTCGTCAGCCACAACGAAGGGATCACCTGCCGCAAAGTCCGCATCGCCTATCACGACAACCGCGAAGAGGTCTATTCCGCGGCGATACGCAACAAGTGGCGGGATTATCCCGTCGACGTGAAGGTGGTCGGCGTGACCGATCCGCTCACGATCCGGGAGGCGGCGGAAAAATACGCCGTGTTCGGCGCGGACGACTGCGAAATTCCCGTCGGGGAGGATTTCTTTTTCCAACAGCCCGTCCGGCTGCCCTTCGACAGGTATCATCATTCCATGCTCGTGGTCGGCAAGGACGAGCGGGTGCAGACCGATCTGTTCATCTCCCTCCTGATCGGCGCCCTCCGCTGCGGCGGGGAGGTCAGGCTACTCGACGCCTCCGGCTCGGACAGGGTGGAGGAATATTTCGGCGGGCATCCCGACGTGAAATGCTTTTCGCCTAAGCAATACGGCGAGCTCCTGCAAGAGGCGCACAACGAATTCAAGCGCCGCGAAGAGGACCGGCGGGCTTCCTATCGGCCGTATTTCGTGGCGATCCGCTCCCTGTCCACCGTCCGCGATTTCGTCGCCAACAGCCCGATCGGCGGCGGGGGCGTTTCGGACGGCGCCGGCGATATGCCGGAGGGCTACGTCGATCCCCGCTCCCTGTTTTTGTCCGCGGACTCCGGACTCAGGGGCGCGGACACCCTGTACGGCATGCTCAAAGCGGTGGGTCAGGTTCCCGATTTTTACCTGATCGTCACGGCGGAGAGCGGCTATATCTTCGACAGGACGTATGCCGACGTGGAGCGGACGGATTACAAGATCTTTCACGAGCCCTACGACGATTCGCTCGGGCGCATTGCGGGCGCGGGGTACAACAGCCGGCTGGCGGAATCGTGCAGGCCGGCGGGCGGCGGGGAAAAGCGCGGCGAAAAAGAAAACGTCATCTTCCTTTCCCGCGACGGAACGTTCACGAAAATGCGCTATTTTCAGTATGAAGATACGGAGGAGACGTTCGGATACATCCATTCTCTGGGAGGAAAAAGGCGGTGAAACTCAATCTCAGCATCCAATCTTACGACGTCAAAAATCTCGAAGCCATCCGGCAGAGCGTGGCGTTCGAGCGGGATTCCTGCCGGCGGCTGGAACAGTCGGCGGAGATCATCCGATCCAACATCGCGGGCTTCGAGCGGGAGTTCTCTTCCGTGAACATGGATCGGGCAAAGGAAATCGTCGACAAATATATCCGGGTATTGAGCGACGCGCAGGCGGAGATCGCCGAATTGCTGGGCTCCGCCGACGAATTTATGGCAAAGCTCAGACACGTCTGGCGCAAGTGGTAAAGGAGAAGATAAAATGGCAAATTCGGGAAAGGCAAACATAGAGGTCATCAAACGGATGGTCGGCGATATCCGCTTTTTCGCGGACGCGGTCAGAAGGGAGGGGAAAAAGATGGCGGACGAAGCGCACGGGCTGAGGAACGAGTGGAACGATCCGCAATACGATAAATACGAAAGGTATATTTCCGAGCTCACGGACGATCTGATCGCGGGCACTTCCGAACTCGATTACTGCGCCAACGAGCTGGAAAAGAGGTGGAAGGAGCTGATCGATGGCTGAGGAAGAATATATCCGGGTCTCCCCCGCGGTCTTTTCCGCGCAGGCGCAGTCGCTGAAAAACAGGGTGCGCAGGCTGGAACAGGCAGCGGCGGCGATCCGTTCCAATCTCGTTCGCTGCAACCGGGAGTTCGACGACGTCAATTTCCGCGAAGCGGAAAAAATCGTGGGCGGGGTGCAGCGGCGCCTGACCGACGCGGAGCGGACGATCGAAAAACTCGTAAAATTCCTGTCGCGGCTGGAAAAAGGGGCGGAGGAATATCTGAACTGCGGCTTTGAGAGGTGAGGACATGGAAGAGATCAGAAAGGCGGTCGGCATTGCCTTGCAGATACAGCGGGAGGCGAAGGAGGTCTCGGACTGCCTGTCCGGAGAGTACGCCTCTTCCGACGGCTGGCGGGACGATGTGGCAGAGTCCTTTTTCCGCTATACGTCGCCCGTCGCCCGGAAGGCGGACGAGCTCGTATATTGCGTCACGGAGGCAGAACGCGCCTGTTCCCACGCCGCGATGTACGACGCGGAGCGGGAAGGCCGGGAGCTGAACGGATTGCAGAGGGAGGTGGCGGCGCTGTGAGTTACAAAGCGGACGCCCGCATGCAGGCCGTCGCGCGCTTTCGGGAAAAAGTCGGCGATTTCGCGCAGAGATCGGCGGAGGACTTCCGGTATCTTTTGCAGCTGCTTCGGGACGCGCGCGCGGAGATCGCCGGGAAGGTGCGCGCATATGAAGAGTGCGTCGTCTCCGCCCGCGGACTTCTGGCGCAGGCGCGCGGCAAAAAGAGCGCGTATGCAAACGCGCGGGCGGGGCTGGAATCGGAGCTTTCGCGGACGGACAAGACCGTCTCCCGGACGCAGAGGACGGAAAACGGCGGGACAAAGACGACGGAGGAACCCAATCCGCAGTATGCGCAGCTGAAACAACAGGCGGATCGCGCGGCGTCGCAATGCGCCGCGGCGTCCGCCGTTTCGGAAAAAGTATATCAGAAGCTGTGCGGTCTGGAACACGATCTGGAGTTTTTGCAGGCGGATCTGCGCAAGGCGGAAACCTGCATCGGACAGGCGGAGGCGCTCTGCCGGGAGACGGAAGCGCTCAACGAAGGCGCGTCGTCGGCGCTGGAAAGGGTCGTCGGCGCTTTAAGCGATTATCTGAACGTATCGCCGGGAAAATAAACGGGAGGTCATGTCATGAAAATTTGCCCTGAATGCGGAGCTCAATTACAGGATGCTGTCAAATTTTGTACCAAATGCGGCTGCAGCGTCGCGCAGCACGAGGCGGAAAAAGGGGCGTTTTGCCCCGAATGCGGCGCCCGCGTCGAAGCGGGAACGCTGTTTTGCCCCGAATGCGGGTGCAGGCTGGACGCCGTTCGGGCGGAAGAGACCGCCGCGGAAGCGGGCGGGGCGGGCGGTATCGGCGATCTTGCGGACATCGAAAGCGGGATCGACGCGCTGCTCGAAAAACAGGAGGAGGAAGAGGCGCTGTTTCAGCAGAAATTCGCCAAGGCGCGCTCGCTGTGTATCCGGGGGAAATATTCGGAGGCGGAGGCGGTCTGCAACGAGATGACGGACGAGAGGCCGGAGGATCCGCGCGGATACATAGGCCTTATCCGCGTCGCTTCGAAAAATTATACCCTTTTGGAAGGGGCTGCGATCGAAGGTCAGATCCGCGTGGCGGCGCAGATCCTCAAAGACGAGCAATTCGGCGGGGCGGACGAGGAATACGCCGCATACGAGCGCAGGCGCGCGGAGCACGCCGCGGCATTGCGCGAAGAAGAGCGCCGGCGCAAAGAGGCGGAAGAACGGGCGAAGAAGGCGGAAGAAGAGAGACTTCGCCTGCTGGACAAACAGAAGAGAGAGGCGGAAGAGGCAGAGCGCCGGCGGAAGGCGGAGCAAGAGAAAAAGGAGCGGGAACAGCGGGAGAAGGAGCGTCTCGAAGCGAGAAACAGGCGGGTCACGGCGGCGAGAAAAACCATTGAGGAATGTACGGCAAAGATCGGGGATATACAAAAAGAGCTGTACGAATTGTCGAAAGAAAAAGAGAAGATACAGCCGGACTACGAAGCGAAGAAAGCGGCTTACGAGGAAAAGACGGAAAAGAGAAAGAAAAAGAGCGACGGGTTCGACCGCTGGGGAATGAGGGTCAGTTTCATAACGGCGGGGGTCGTCATGCTGGTCTTTGCTCTCGTGTTTGCGCTTTCTTCCGTCCTGGATTCCTGGCATACCGCGCTCAAGGTGATTTTCATCGTGATCGGCACACCCGTCGCCGGCGTCGTCGCGGCGTTTTTGGGCGCATTCGTCAGCGGCATAACGGAGGCGATCGCGGTCGGCGATACGAAGGAGAGCATCAAAGACCCGGCATACGAAGAGGTACGGGAAAAATATGACGGGATCGTCGGGAAGGAAAGCGCCCTGAAGGGAAAAATCGACAGTCTGACGGAAGAGATAAAACGGGCGAAAACCGAACTCGGCTGATCGGAAATATGCGGCAGGATTCTCCCGTCTTCCGGGCGGAATCCGTCCGATCGGCAGAGATGATTTGCGCTTTGGGGAAAGCGCGGAGGGATATATCCGTTTTCTGACGCCGGAAGCAGGACCGCATTCGTTATGGATAGGGAAGAAACTGCCTTTCATGGAGGAAAAGTCCGTTACGGGCGAAGCCGTTATCGAAGAAATACGCAATCCCTTGCTTTTAAAATGAGCGGACGCCGCCATTGACATGGCGGGAGAGCGTGGCTGGCAATATTCCCCCGCTTTCCGGAAAAGAACCGTCTTTTTTGAATCCGAAAAAGATATGCTTTGCGCCGTTTTTGCTATGGACAACAGGCGTTCCGGCGTGTAAAATAAGGACATCTGTAAATTCGGGAGGAAAACGGCGGTGAGTTATGTCTATATCGGCGAGAAAGCGCGTTGGGAACGTCCTTTTACGGTAAAAAGGTATCTGCACCCGCCCCGCGCGGAGGAAGTGGTTACGATGTGGCCGGACGGGAAAATCCTGTTCGAGCCCGTTTCGGCAGATACATGGCCATGGCTGTATACGGCTTCGGCGGTCAAACTTCTGCTCGGCGAGACATTCGAAGAGATCGATTTCAAGCGCATTCGCTACGAGCGGGACAAAGACGGCATCCCCGTGCACGCCTTTTCCTGTCGCTGCGGGGGGATTTCCCTGCGCATGGAGGCATTCTGCACGGCGGAACGCAGCCCGGCGGCGTATGTCAGGGTCACCCTGAAAAATCGGACGCCGCAGCCGGTCATGCAGAAAATTTCTCTGCTGGCGCGGACGGGGGAGATGGTGCGCCTGACCGGTTCGGAGCCGGACGGCTACGCCCATCTCAACACCAACGTGCGGAATTGGGGTTTTATCCCCGCCGGGTTCCGGTTCGACGGGGAATCTCTGCGGGACGGGAACGCCGTTTTGCGCATGGCGGAGATCGACAGTCTGCATCCCGTATGGCAGGGGAACGTCAAAGGGGTTCCGTGGCATCTGCGGGGGCTGCTCATGCTGACCTGCGAGATCCCCGCAGGCGGGGAAAGAGATTTGTTTTTCACCTTCCGACGGGAGGGACAGCCGGCGGCGATACCCGAAAATTACGCGGCGGAATGCACAAAAATACGGTCGTTCTGGGCGGGGGAACTCTCACGCATCCGCCGGTATCCCGTCTGGCGCGGAAATCGGTCGGCGGGCGAAATGCGGACGATGTACCGGACGCTGATCGCGGGGTGTTTGCAGATGTTTGCCCGCCCCGTCGGAAAGCCGTACGTCATCCCCAGGCAGGGCGGATTGCAGAACAACATCTGGCCCGCCGAAGCGGTGTGCATGCTCCGCGCGCTCGACCGCGCCGGGGATTTTGCGGATTATACGGCGGAGGTCATCGATTTTTATCTGAAAGAATTGTACGTCGCCGAAGGGGCGGATAAGGGCGCGGTGCGCACGAGGGACGGCTCGATCGGCTGGGGCGGCGACGGCGCGGCGGTCTGCGAGACGATCGCAAGGCACATCCTCTGCCGCGGTCGGGACGCCTACGAGAAATACCGCGAGCCCCTCCTTTCGATGTTCCGTTACATCGAGCGGACGCGCGCGGGCACGAAAGAGGGGGAGTATGCGGGGAAGGGGTTGTTTCCGCCCGTGCGCTCATGCGATTGGTCGGAAGTGTACCAGAATTGGACGAAGACGGATATATACAATTTGCAGGCGGAAGAGGCGGCGATTCGGGCGTTCGGAAAATACGCGGATCGGGCGCTCGGGGAGATGGAGGAGGAATACGCCGATTACCTTTGCTGTATGCGCCGGGTTCTGGCGACCGCGGAGGCGGCGTATTCGGACGGCGACGAGATCGTGCTGCCCATGCACGCGGGCAGAAAACCGACCGAACCGCAGACGGAGGGGCCGTTTATCGCGGACGGAGTCAATCTGATCGCCGCGGGCGTATGCGAAGCGGAAAGCGATACGGCGTGCCGGATCGAAAATTACTATAAGAACCGCTGTATGTTCCGCAACGGATTGCACGGACTCATGAACTGCGGGCTGCTGCCGGGACATCAGTGGGATCCTTGTTTATTACCAAGCGCACACACTATGGCCATTTGTTATTTTCTCACATATTTTTTGTGACTTTTCATTAGATATAATAAACATACTGCACCTCCAGTGCGTCACCGTTTCCGGCTCCCGATACATGAACGCGGGGGAGTTTTGATTTTCTTGAAAAAAATCGAAAAATCTCTTGACTTTTTGGAGTTTCTAAGATATAATAATATTGCAACTGAAAAATAGTTGCAATAAAGCTGAAAGGGTTGTAGAGATAGGACAAATTGAAAAACTGACAGAACGAATCAAGACGATTCCGGTGGATTTGACATATGATGAACTGAGAAGATTGATGAATTATCTCGGTTATCAGGAAAGCAATAAGGGAAAGACGTCGGGGTCGAGAGTGGCATTCTGTCGGGAAAAAGACAAGACGGTTATCATCCTGCATAAGCCGCACCCGGGAAACATCGTCAAAAAGTATGCAATCCGTCAGCTTTTGAAAAACTTAAAGGAGAGAGGTGATTTATGATGGATAAACTGACTTACAAGGGATATTATACGGAAATCCATTACAGCGAAGAGGATCAGGTCTTATTCGGCAAAATTGAGGGGATCGCCGATATGGTAAACTTTGAAAGCGACTCCGCAAAGACGATCGAAAAGGAGTTCCACGACGCCGTGGATGAATATCTCGCCTATTGCCGGGAGGTGGGGAAGTCCCCCGATAAGCCGTATAAAGGCAGTTTTAACGTGCGTATCAATCCCGAACTTCACAAACAGGCGGCGTTATATGCTGCGACGCGCGACAAAACGCTGAACACGGTAGTCAGCGAAGCGATTGAGGCATATCTCAAATATGCCGAAAATTCCAAGTGAGCCTGTCTAAAAAGTAAAGGACATCGGATTTGCTGAATCCCCAAAAGTTTCTCCAACTTTTGGGGATTAGTTTGCTATTGATCTTTATTAGAAACAGCTGATTTGATATAATATAACAAGCACACGTCTAATGATCAACAGGGGGATTTTGACTGTTTTGAACGGATTGAAAGGGTAGTCATTTGCGGGTGAAAAACGCCTCTTTCTACCTACCTGCATTCGGGGCAGCATTCAGCCTGTTTTGCGGAGGTACGCACTTACTGAAATTTGCGCTTGCAAAAAACCCTGTAATTTGTGCTGTAAGGCGTGCGTGACTGCGCCGTCGGGAATTTCCTTAGGTCAGGTAAAATTTTCAATTTGTCCCCCAAAGAATGCGTTTAACGCGATTTCTACAAACAAATGTTTTTCTACTTTTTGAAAAAAAGTCGCAGAACAAGGCGATTTGAACTTTATCGACACCGATCGACGAAATATCGGTATAAACCCGAAAAAATGTCGCGTGTTTTGCTTGACGAAGAGGAAAGACAATGTTATAATAGACGATGAAATGGGACGTACCCGAAAAAATATCGCAGGTGTCGTTATGAACATTATAGAGAGAAAGCAATACCTCGATCGGCTGATTGCCAAAAAGGACAATGGAATGGTAAAGGTGATAACGGGGATTCGCCGTGTCGGGAAATCGTTTTTGCTGTTTGAGTTGTATCATAAGTATCTGAATTCGATCGGAGTGCCGGATGCGCAAATCATAGAACTGTCGCTGGATGACGATGAAAACGCGATGTATCGCAATCCGTTAAAGTTGGGGGAATATATCCGGAGCAAATTGACGGACGCCGATAAGCGATATTATATTTTTCTGGACGAAATTCAGAAGGTGAAGAGCGTAAAAAATCCATATTTGGAAGAGGAGGATCGCATCGGGTTTGTGGATGTCGTTTTAGGGCTGATGCGAAAGCCGAATGCGGACGTATATGTAACAGGGAGCAATTCGAAAATGCTCTCGTCGGATATTCTGACGGAGTTTCGTGGTCGGGGAGATGAGATACGGGTGTATCCGTTGTCTTTTCGGGAGTTTTATGCCGCATATGACAAAGATAAGCGGTATGCGTGGGGAGAATATTATGTTTATGGCGGAATGCCGTTTCTGCTGCGTTTGAACGACCATGCTTCCAAAAGCCAATACCTGAAAGAATTGTTTGAGAATATCTATCTGAAAGATATTCTGGAAAGGCATCATATCGTCGATAAGAACG
>DVMZ01000025.1 GCA_018714725.1 Candidatus Scatosoma pullistercoris | reverse complement strand
ACCGCCCTCCCCGGCGGAATACTATATTTTATGAATCCGAAAAAAAAGAGGTGAATTTCATGATCTATTTCGACAACGCCGCCACCGGCGGGCGCAAACCCGATTCCGTGATCTCCGCCGTTTCTTCCGCGGCGAAACTGTGCGCCAACCCCGGACGTAGCGGACACAAACTTTCCCTCGCCTGCGCCTCCGTCGTCCTCGATTGCAGGAATACGCTCTCCGAATATTTCGGCGGATACGGCTTCGAGCGCACGATTTTCACAAAAAACTGCACGGAAGCGCTCAACATCGCCCTTTTCGGACTGCTCTCGCCCGGCGACCACGTCGTCACCACCTGTATGGAGCACAATTCGGTGCTTCGTCCGCTTGAATTTCTGAAAAAATCGGGCGTAATCACCTACGACGTATGCCCCCTCACCGACGGCAACATTTCCCCCGCCGTTCTGGCGAAGCTCATCCGTCGGGAAACCCGGCTGGTCGCCGTGACCACCGCCTCCAACGTTACGGGCGCGGCGCCCGACCTCAAAGCCATCCGCGAGGCGATTCCGGCGCGGGTGCTCCTCCTCGCTGACGGCGCGCAGGGCGGCGGACATCTGCCCATCGATCTGTCGGAAACGGGGATCGACGTACTGACGCTTGCGGGACACAAAGGACTGATGGGGATTCAGGGCAGCGGCGCGCTGCTCTTCTCCGAACGGGCAAATCCCCGTCCCCTGCTGTACGGCGGGACGGGGAGCGACAGTTTTTCCCTCGACATGCCCGATTTTTACCCCGACGCGCTGGAAGCGGGCACGCTGTCTTTTCCCGCCGTCTCCTCCCTCCTGGAAGGGGTCCGCTATCTGTCCGCAAAAGAGAAAGAAATTTCCGGTTCCCTGCTCTTTCTCACCGGCTATCTCCTCGACGCGCTGGCCGGACTGCCCGCTTACAAGGTCTTTTCACGCCCCAATCCCTGCGGAATCGTCGCGTTCGCGCACCGGGAAATTCAGTCGGAAATCCTTTCCGAACGACTGTCGGAAGTGTATTCGATCGCCGTGCGCGGCGGTCTGCACTGCGCTCCGCTCATGCACGAAGCGCTGGGCACGAAAGAGAACGGACTCGTGCGGGTAAGCTTTTCCCACTTCAACAGAAAAGAGGAAGTGAACGCCCTGATCCGCGCCCTCAGAGCTTTTTGAGCCGCTCCACCACCGAGCGGAGCTGTCGGCGCTGCACGGGCCCGAGCATCGGAGCAAACTGCCCGTAAAACGCGTCGATTTCCGCATTGGAAAGGGTGCCCGCGCGCTTGCTCCGCTCCGCTTCCGCCAGAATATTCCTGAGCATTTCCGCGCTGCTTTTGCCGTTGTACGCGGCCGCAATTTTTTTCGTGAGCTCCGCGGCCGAAGCCGTCTCTCTTCCCGCAGAACCGGCGCCCGGCTGCTCCGTCGTCCGTCCGGAAGCCCGTTCCGCCGCCTGCTCCCCCTTCCCCGTTTCGGGACGGGGGGTGTAATCCTTGAAACTTTTCATGGCACTCTCTCCTTGCATGGTTTTCGGAAATATCCGTTATCATCCTATGCGCGCGGGAAATTTTTCGTCCGTGTTTTCATATATTGAAAGTATGGAAATCCTCATGCTCATCCTTTTGTACTACCTTTCGCAGAACCCGGACTTTCCCGAAAGCGTGCGCCCGCTGATGGGACAGCTGAAAAATTCCGAAGAAATGCTGAAATTCATCAACGATCTGTCCCGGTTTTCCGATTTGTTTTCCGCCCTGCGCCGGCCCGGAGAAAAGGGCGACGGAGGAAGCGGCGGAAACGCGGGAGCACCCGGGAAAACCGGAGCCCCCGGCGGAACGCCGCCAAAACCCGACGGGCCGCCTGCTCCGGAAAGGGAAAAATGCGGACAAAAAGAAAATCCGCCCTCCCCCACCAGCGGGATTGCGGATAAATTTATCGAAGAATGTCTCGAAAAATATTTTAAGGGCAGTTCCGGGAAATAACGCGTCATTTCCGGGAAAACGGCGCGCCGGTTTCCTTCCGGAACAAAAATCCGGGACAAAACTTCCGCACGACCGGCCTATAAGCCTGCCGCAGGTCTCTCCCCGTCTGCAATCGACGGCAACCGCCGAAAAATCCGGCGAAAGTCAGACGACGGAAAATCCGCCGTTGACGGGAATGTCCGCCCCGGTGACGTACTCGTTATCCAGAAGAAACAGCACCGCGCGCGCGACGTCCTCCCCCGTTCCGAATCTACCCAGCGGGATTTCTTCGAGCAGCGCTTCCCGCTCCGACGAAGAAAACCGGCTGTTCATGCGGGTGTCGATGACGCCGGGAGACACGCTGTTCACGCGGATTCCCGACCAGCCCAGCTCTTTGGAAAGGGCTTTCGTAAACCCGAGCAATGCCGCTTTGGCCGCCGAGTAGGCGCTTTCGCAGCTGCCGCCCACCTCTCCCCATACGGAAGAGATATTGACGATCAGCCCGCGTTTTTCGGAAATCATGCCCTTCGCCGCCTCCCGCGCGCAGAGAAACGCGCCGCGCACATTGACCGCAAAGATCCTGTCCCATTCTTCCGCGGAAGTGTCCTGAATCTGCTTAAACAGCGAGATGCCTGCGTTGTTGACAACCACTTCCGTCGGCCCCGTCCGCGCAAACAGCGCGCGCACCGCCTCTTCGTCGGAAACGTCGGCGCGAACGGTTTCGATTCCCTGTTCCCTCGCCGCTTTTGCCGATGATTCGTCCGAGGAATAAGCCGCAAAAACGCGGTAACCCCGCCCGAGCAGAGCCAGAGCCGCCGCCAGTCCGATTCCGCGCGTTCCGCCCGTCACGAGGGCGGATTTTTTTTCGCTCGTCACTGCCCTGCCCCCTCGTTTGCAGATTCGGCAAACGACCGGCGCACCGTCTCCACGACCTCGTCCGCCGTTTCGTCCACCGTTTTATTGTCCACGTCCACGATAAAATCCGCGACGTGCTCGTAGACGGGCATGCGCACCCGAAGGAGTTCGGAGAGCTTATCGGCGAGAATCCCCGATTTTGCCTGCAACAGAGGCCTGTCGTCGTTCACGCGCAGCCGATCGACCAATGTCTGCAACGAAGCGCGCAGAAAGACGATTTTTCCGTTCGCCTGCAACAGTTCGTTGTTCTCGCGTTTGAGGACAAGCCCGCCGCCCGTAGAGATGATCAGGTGGTCCTTTTCCGCCAGTTCTTTCACGATTTCCGATTCCAGCTTGCGGAAATACTCCTCGCCGTAATACTCGAAAATGTCCGAAATGTTGCCGTAGCGGTCGACGATCATCTGATCGGTGTCATACCGGCGCCGGCCGGTTTTTTCCGCAATCCGGACCCCGACGCTCGTCTTTCCGGCGCCCATCATGCCGCAGAGGATAAGATTCATCTGTCCTCCTCCTTCTCCCTTTTCAGCTCTTTCAGCCCCGCGATGGCAGTGAGGTAACCCGCTTCCCCGAAGCCGAACACCACGCCGCGGCAGACCTCCGACAAAACGCTTTTATGCCGGAAATCTTCCCGGGCTGCAATATTGGACATATGCACTTCCGCGACGGGAATGTCGATGGACGCAATCGCGTCCCGGAGCGCATAGCTGTAATGGGAATACGCGCCCGCATTCAGCACGATCCCGTCGCATTCCCGGGTCAAAAACGCCCGGTGCAGGCGGTCGCAAAGTTCCCCTTCCGAATTGCTCTGAAAAAATTCCGCTTCGTCGCCCGCTTCCGCGCAGCGCTCCGCAATTCTCTTTTCGATTTCCGCAAGCGTCCGCGTCCCGTACACGCCCGGCTCCCGCTTTCCCGTCAGATTGAGATTGACGCCGTTGATGATGAGAAATTTCATAAATTCCGCTCCCTCCCGCCGAATCCGCTTTTTCCCGGATCCGCCTTTATTTCCTGTGTTTTTCCGGTTCCCGATTGCCGGGCGCCTCTTTCCCTTTCCGCCTGCTCTTTCGCTTCCCGTCCTTTCCCGACCAGCCGAAGGAGCGCTTACTTTTCCGCGCCGTCTTTCCGCCCGCTCGCCCACGAAAAGTCCGGAAACAAGCACTCAGCGAAGAAAATATTTCCGGCAGAGTTCGTCCGCTTCCGTCCGGTCGGGCGTTCGGCCGAGATACAGGCAATCGGCGTCATACGCCTGATAAAAGAGCATCGCGTGCCCGTTCAGCGTTTTTTTGCCCGCAAGACGGGCCAGCCGGAGAAATTCCGACTCCGCGGGGGAATAGATGAGATCGACGGCGGCCTGGCACCCGAAAAACGCCCGCCCGCTCACGGGGGACTGCCCCACCGTCTTATGCATGCCCACGCCCGTACAGTTGACAAGGAGGTTGTAACCGCCTTCTTCCGGGTCCTCTGCCCGGTTCGCGCCCAACGAACGGCACACCTCTTTCAGCAGTTCTTCGCGCCGCTGGTACAGCCATACCTGCGCGCCCGAAAAAAGGAGCGCCGCCGCGCTGCTGCGGCCCGACCCGCCCGCGCCCAGCACCAGCACCCTCTTCCCGGCAGGCTCGATCCCCGCCGCGGCCAGCATCTGCAAAAATCCCGTTCCGTCGGTGTTATACCCCCGGCCCGCCGTGACGGTGTTCACCGAATCGAATGCCTCTGCCGTATCGGACAGGCCGGACAGGTAAGGAATCACCGTCTTTTTATACGGAACGGTGACGTTGAACCCGTCCTTTTCCGCAAGCAGCCGTTTCACCGCTTCGCCGACTCCGTCGGCCCCCGCCGACACGCATTCGTAATCGCAGGAAAAACCCAGCTGAGACAGGATAAACGTGTGAATCTGCGGGCTTTCGGAATCGGATACGTCCGCGCCCAGAAGGGCCAGTTTTTTCCGCTTTGCGCCGACGGCGGCATCGCGCGC
The DNA here is from genome assembly GCA_018714725.1 of Candidatus Scatosoma pullistercoris. Taxonomy (GTDB): domain Bacteria; phylum Bacillota; class Clostridia; order Christensenellales; family Borkfalkiaceae; genus Scatosoma; species Scatosoma pullistercoris. The sequence continues at coordinate 4,642 of DVMZ01000025.1, read as the reverse complement.
CCCGCCGGAATTTTTCCCGGAAATTTCTTCCGGCCTTTTCTCTGTCCCGCTCATGCTTCGCCTCCCTGCGCCCTTCCGCCCCCTTCCAGCATCCGGAAAAATCCGGGGAAAGACACGGCGCAGCATTCCGCGCCGCGGATACTGCCCCCCCGTTCGGAAGCGATCAGTCCCACCGCCGCCGTCATGGCAATGCGGTGATCGAGGTAGCTGTCCACCTCTCCGCCGCGGAGCTTTTTCTTTCCGCGGATGAAAAAACCGTCCTCCGTCTCTATGCAGATCCCGCCCAGGGATGCGATCATTTCGGCGGAAGTGCGGATGCGGTCGCTTTCCTTGACGCGCAGTTCCCCGGCCCCCGAAATGCGGCTTTCCCCTTCCGCAAACGCGCAGAGAAGGGCGATGAGCGGCAGTTCGTCGATCATCGAAGGCACGTCCTCCGCCGTCAGCGAAATTGCGTGCAAATCCGATTTTTCCACGAGGATATCCCCCGTTTCCTCGCCGCCGGACACCTGTCTCGAAAGTATGGAGTACCGTACGCCCAGGCGGTCGAAAGCCGTCAGTATGCCCGTGCGGGTGGGATTCAGCCCGACGTTTTTGCAAAGGGTCCTTCCTTTCAGCGCGCCCAGCGCCATGAAGTACGCCGCCGAAGAAATATCCGCCGGAACGCGGACGTTCACGGCTTTCAGGCGGCTTCTGCCGATCTCCGTGCGCCGGCCTTCCGTCCGGATGTCCGCCCCCATCGCCGCCAGCAGTCTTTCGGTGTGATCGCGCGTTTTCTGCGGCTCCGTCACCGCCGTCCGCCCTTCTGCGGACAATCCCGCAAGGAGCACCGCGCTCTTTAACTGCGCAGAGGCGACGGAGAGTTCCACTTCCGTCCCTTTCAGCGGCGCGGGCGAAACGTACACCGGCGCATGTCCGTCCGTCGTGCGCACGTCGGCGCCCAGCAGGGAGAGGGGCGCCGCCACCCTCGCCATGGGGCGGGAGGAAAGGGACTCGTCCCCGAACAGCTTCGCCTCGATGTTTTTACCGGCGCAGAATCCCGTGAGAAGCCGCATGGTCGTCCCCGAATTTCCGCAGTTGAGATTGACGCCCGTGCGGAAGCGCGGCGTTCCCTGCACGCAGAGGGTGGTGCCGTCGATGTCGATCTGCGCCCCCAGCGCCCGCATGCACTGACAGGTGGACATGCAGTCCTCTCCCAGCAAAGCGTTGGTGATCACCGCCGTGCCCTCCGCGCCCGCGTTGAACATGATCGCGCGGTGCGTCACCGATTTGTCGCCCGGAAGTTCAAATTCCCCTTCAAAAGTGTCCCTCGGCCTGATTGTTTTTTCGATCGACTGTTTGAGTTTCATAAAAATTTACTTCCTCTATACTTCCTCGTTTTCCTTCCGCTTCCGGCTTCCGTTTGCCGTTTGTCCCTTTCCGTTTCCCGCTTTTCGTTTGCCGTCAAAAATGCTCTTCCCCCTGTTTTCCCGAAGCGGGAGAGGCGTCACTCAAAGCGGAAATTGTTCTCCGATTTTTGCGATGATCGCTTCCATGCCCGCCCGGTACTGCGCAAACGGCAGGGAAAACAACGTCCATTCTCCCTCGCTTTTCGCCACCGCCATGCAGATGTTTCCGTCCTCTTCGTTCTTTTTGTCCGAACGCGCTTTTTCCGCAAATCCGCCCAAAGCCGAAAAATTCAGCCGGGAAGCCGGTTCCGCCCGCAACGCGTCCCGGACAAGCGAACAGAGCTCCGCCGCATAAGCGGAATCGGTCACCCCGTATTTTCCGGCGAGCTGCGTTTCCAGCAACATCCCCCAGAGCACGCATTCGCCGTGAGAGAGCCCGGAAGCCAGTTCGACGGCATGCCCGGTGGTATGTCCGACGTTCAGCGATTTCCGCTCCCCCGTCTCCCGCTCGTCCGCGGCCACGACCTTCGCCTTATGCTGCACGCAGGGCAGAATGAGCGACGAAAGGAAAGAAAGGTCGGTCAGCCTGTCCCGATTTTCTTTCAGCGTCCGGAAAATTTCCCGATCGAGCGCCGCATACTTGACGATTTCGCCCAATCCGCATTTGATTTCCCGCGGGGACAACGTCCTTAAAAACATCGGATCGACAACCACTTCGCAGGGCTGAAAAAAGGCGCCCACGACATTTTTCACGCCCGCCAGGTCCACCGCGGTTTTGCCGCCCACGCCGCTGTCCACCTGCGCCAGCAACGTGGTGGGCACCTGTACGCAGGAAATGCCGCGCATATACAGCGCCGCCGCAAGCCCCCCGATGTCCCCGATGACGCCGCCGCCCACCGCAAACAGGCGGGAAGTGCGGTGCAGACCCGCTTCCGTCATCGCCCGGAGGATTTTTCCCAGATTTTCAAATGTCTTGCTCTTTTCCCCCTCCGGCAGGACAAACAGGCTGTCCTTGCCGAAATATTCCGCGAAAAATCCGGGATACAGCGCATACACGCGCGAATCGGTGAGAACAAAATTCTTCTGTCCCTTCACCAGCGCGGGCAGCCGCTCTGCCGCCGCGCCTTCGCCGATGACGATTTCCCCGCGGAACGAGGGGGTGTGCAATTCAAACTTTTCCATATCTGTCGCCTGCCGCCTCTGTCCTTTTCTCTATAATATTCTTTATTGGCGCCTTTTTATCTTCTTTACGACTTTTGCGCTTCCGCCCCGGAAAAATTCCGTTCCGGACTCACGGCAGACGGGCGTACCGCTCTTTCATTTCTTCCATGGTATCCCCGCCCAGCCGTTCGGATACGGCGACGGCCAGCACCTCCGCCACCGCCGCCTCGGCAATGAGTTCCAGCGCGAAAATCGCGCATACGTCGCTGCGTTCCGAAGCCGCGACCGCCCGTTCATGGGTCAGGAAATCCACCGTTTCCAGCCCTTTCATCAGGGTGGGGATGGGCTTCATCGCCACGCGGAGAACAAGTTCCTCCCCGTTCGACATTCCCCCTTCGATCCCGCCCGCGCGGTTGGTTTTCCGATAAAATCCATCCCGATAAAAAATTTCGTCGTGCACCTGCCTGCCGCTGAGCGAGCCCACGGCAAACCCCAGCCCCACTTCCACGCCCTTCACGGCCTGAATCCCCATCAGTCTGCCGGCCAGCCGGGCGTCCAGCTTGTCCGCGTAAGTCATACAGCTCCCGAACCCGCTTTTGAGGCCCTGCACCCGGATTTCCGCGATTCCGCCCGCCGTATCGCCCGCGGCTTTCAGCGCGACAATCTTTTCCTCCGCGAGTCTTCCCGCCTCGGGGTCCAACATTCCCGTCGCCGTCGTCTTTGCCCGGGGAAGTTCGTCAAACGAATACCTGCCCTCGTCCTTTACGCCGCAGATTTCCCGGACATAACCGCCGATGCGGATTCCGAACGCCGAGAGATACTGTTTGAAAATCCCGCCGGCGGCGACGCGGACAGCCGTTTCGCGCGCCGAAGCGCGTTCGAGAATGTTGCGCGCGTCGTTTTGTGCATATTTGAGCATGCCGGAAAGATCGGCATGCCCCGGCCGGACGCGCGTGACCGCGCGGGCCGCGACGTCACAAGCCCCGGCGGACATGTACGCTTTCCAGTTTTCGTAATCCTTATTATAAATACACAGGGTCACCGGACTGCCCAGCGTTTCCCCGTTCCTCACCCCCGTGAGGATTTCGACGGTATCCGTCTCGATTTTCTGCCGGGCCCCCCTGCCCACCCCGCTCTGGCGGAGCGCAAGGTCCGCATCGATGGCCCCGACGTCCACCGCAAGGTGCGCGGGCAACCCTTCAATGACGGCAATCAGCGCTTTTCCGTGGGATTCCCCCGCCGTCGTCAGTTTCATTACGAACCTCCTTCCCGTCCCGATTTTACAGCCGAGCTGTCCCGATTCCGGCCGATCTGTCCGGCGCGCCCGCGCCGCGAAACCGATCGGCTCCGCCCGGTTTCTTCCCTTTCTATTTTACCGCAAAACGGCCGGAAAGTAAAATCTTTTATCGGCTTTTTTCCTGATTGAAGGGCAAAAAACCAAAAACGTCCCGATTTTGCGCTTATAAAGGCCGTACAACGACCGTGCGGCGCCCGTTTTGCCGCGGAAACTCCGCAAAAATACGGCCGGGCGCCCTTAAAAGAGCGCCCGGCGAAGAAAACCCTTTAACGGGCGGTAAACGTATATTCCCCGTCCGCAAAATCCACCGTGACATGCCGGCCGTTTTCCACATTGCCTAGCAGAATTTCCTCGGACAGCCGGTCCTCAATCCGGCGCTGCACGGTGCGTTTCAGCGGCCTTGCCCCGTAACGGCTGTCATATCCCTCCTTCACGAGTTGCGAAAGCGCCGCGTCCGTGACGGAAAGGGTGATTCCTCTCTGTTCGGAAAGCCGTTTGCCGAGCGCATTGACCAGTTTCCCGCCGATCTTCGCCGCGTCCGATTCAGACAGACGGTGGAAAACGATGATGTCGTCCAGGCGGTTGAGAAACTCGGGACGGAACCGCTCTTTCAGCGCTTCGGTAATCCGCGCCTTCATTTCCTCGTATTCTTTTTCGCCCGTCGCCGCGCGCCGGTCCGCCGCCAGCTCGCCGCCGAAACCGTAGGATACGGCGTGTTCCGCTTCCGCCGCCCCCACGTTGGAAGTAAGGATGACGACGGCGTTTTTGAAACTCACCGTTCTGCCCTTGCTGTCGGTCA
>DVMZ01000175.1 GCA_018714725.1 Candidatus Scatosoma pullistercoris | reverse complement strand
TACACCGAACTTACCGACGGGCAGCAGGTATCCATGGGCGGCATGATTTCGTCGTATAAGAAACTGCAGACCCGTTCCGGCTCGTTCATGGCGTTTGTCACAGTCGAGGATCTGTACGGGACGGTGGAATGCGTCTGTTTCCCCAAAGTTTACGATCAGATCAAGGGCTTTCTCGCTCCCGACACGGTGGTTTCGCTGACCGGAAAAATCGACATCGACGAGGAAAAAGCGCCCACGATCATCGTGGACAGAATGTCGGAATTCCGACCCGAAGAACAGGGCGGAACGGGCGGCCGGAAGGGCGGAGACAGTCGGGTCGGCTACGGCGGTCAGGGAGATCGGGCCGGTTACGGAAATGCCGGCGGCGGGACGGAGGCCGGGGAGCCCGCGCCCGCCCGGGCAAAGGCGCTCTGGCTGAATATCGGCAGTCTTTCCGACGAGGACGTCGAGGAACTGATGGAATCCCTCTGTTCGTATGAAGGGGATACCCCCGTGTACTTTGTGCGCGGAAGGACCAAGATGGTCTGTTCGCAAAAGGTCAATCCCGGAAAAGCGCTCATGGCGGAGCTCGCCAGTTTTCTCAGCAGAGAAAATATAAAACTTATTTGAAAATTTTTCAAAAAAGAGGCGTAAAAGGCTTTGTTTTTTCGGAAGGATTTGATATAATATGATAGAATGGCATTTGCGGAGGACCGGGAAATCGGAAAATTCGTGAAAAAAAATTTTTGATGCCATCAAAAAAAGAACGCATTTATCAGGGGACTGTTCCGGAAGGACATCTTTCGGGCCCATTCCCGCAGAATACGCTTTACGGACGGAGGAAGAGATTATGAAACGAATCGGTTTGTTGACGAGCGGCGGCGACGCACCCGGCATGAATGCGGCAATCCGCGCGGTAGTCAGGACGGCGATTTATTTCGGACTGGAAGTTTACGGAATCGAACGCGGCTATTCCGGGTTGATGGAAGACGACCTTGTCAAAATGGAAATGCGCAGCGTCTCCGATATCGTGCAGAGGGGCGGGACGATGCTCCGCACCGCCAGATGCCTGGAAATGCTCACCAAAGAAGGGCAGAAACGGGCGGTGGAAACGCTGGAAAAATACGGAATCGAAGGCCTTGTGGTCATCGGCGGCGACGGGTCTTTCCGCGGCGCGAAAGTGCTCAGCGAAGAATACGGCGTGCCCACGATCGGCATTCCCGGCACCATCGACAACGATCTGCAGTACACCGATTATACGCTGGGATTCGATACGGCCGTGAATACCTGCCTCGACATCATCAATAAGCTCCGCGATACCATGACTTCGCACGAACGCATTTCCGTCGTGGAAGTGATGGGGCGGCATTGCGGGGATATCGCTCTGTACAGCGGCATTGCGTCGGGTGCGGAGATCATCGTCGTGCCCGAAATCGCGTTTGATATGGACGACATCGTCATGCGGATCAACCGTTCCCGCGCCAACGGCAAGCACTCCAACATCATCGTGGTGGCGGAGGGCGTCATGAGCGCGGAACAGTTTGCAAAACAGCTGCAGGAAGTGACGACCTATTCGGTGCGCCCCACCTGTATCGGACACGTCCAGCGCGGCGGCTCGCCTTCCATGGCGGACAGAATGCTGGCGGCGCAGTTCGGCAACAAAGCGGTGCGGCTCCTCAAAGAGGGGATCGGAAACCGTGCGGTCGGCATTCACAAAAACGAAATCATCGACATGGACATCATCGAGGCGGTTTCCATGAAGAAGGAGTTCAATTACGAACTCTATGAAACGTTGCAGATGATTTCCATGTAACGGGGCGCCGGTTCCGGAAACAGCTTCTTGCGGGAAGCTGTTTTTTTCGGGCCGGAAGGGTTTTGCTCCGGGCATGGCGGACAGGAAAAATTTTTGCGAAATTTTTCCGTTTCATATTGAAATTTTTATCCTTTTGTTGTATAATAAGACCGGTAATAAGACCGGACCGGCGGGAGAGCGGCATGCTCCGCGTTTTCTGCCGGAAGGAGAACGCTTCTCATGATTTTAACCGTTTGTTTGAGTCCTTGTACGGACATCACCATAGAGCTCGATTCTCTCAACGTAGGCCGGACGAACATCGTCAAAAGCAAGACGCTTTCCTTTACGGGAAAGGCGCTGAACGTGGCGATCGGCGTTGCCCGTCTGGGCGGAGACCCCTATGCCACGGGGCTTATGTACAACGAAAACGGATATATGTTCGAAAACGCGCTGGACAAGGAAGGGGTGCCCTTCACCTTTATCTGGAACAAGGGCCGCGTCCGTGAAAATTATAAATTTATCGATAATAAATCCATGCTCACCGAGGTGAACGATGTGGGCGAGGAAGTCAGCGAGGCAAAGACGGGCGAACTGCTCAATATGGTGCAGATGCTCTCTGCGCGCAGTAACGTCACCGTCGTTTCGGGCAGCCTGCCGCGCGGGGTGCCGGCGGAATATTACGGCAGACTTTTCCGCGCGATGGATCCCAAGACGATCAAGATTGCCGACGCCGAGGGCGCAAGGCTGTTTTCCGCACTCGATGCGGGTGTGGATCTTGCCAAGCCCAATCTCGACGAATTGCAGAATTCGCTCGGCAGGGAGATCAAAGACAAGGAAGATATGCTTGCCGGGTGCCGGGAGCTCCTCGACCGCGGCGCCAAAACGGTGCTTTTGTCCCTGGGCAAGGACGGGGCCGTGATTACGGACGGCACGCACAATTATTATTGCAAGAGCATCAACGTCGCCGTCAATTCCACGGTGGGCGCGGGGGACGGTATGGTTGCGGCGGCCGCGATGATGATGGAACAGGGCGCCCCGCTGCCCGACATTCTCCGCGCGGGGGTTGCCGCGGGCACCGCCACGGTGACCACTTTCGGTAAAATATCCTTTACAAAGGATAAATATGAGGAAATTCTCAGCAATCTCCGCGTCACCGAGCTGGTCTGACGGAAGATTTGAAAAAATAAAAAAAATTTTGATTTTCCGGCCTGAAAAGTGTCATAAAATTCAGCGTTGCCGCATAAAATAAAGTATTGTTACAAAAGCGGAACCGGGCGGAAAGGGGACGCCGAGGCAAATCGGATCGCTTTCCGGAGGCAGAGACGGACGCCGGGAAAGGCGCCGCAGAAAAGTTCTTTGCCGGGGGATTCCGGAAAAACACACGGGTAAAAACTTGGTTCGGCGCTTTGCAACTGTTTTCGGTTGCAAAGGCGCGGCTGAGCGGGAATTGATTTTTTTTCGTTCATTTTATCATTTGAGAAAACCCGACCGCGGCAAAAGCCGCGGTTTTTTTACGTTTTTTTCCGGTTGTGAAAGAGGGGGAAAGGGGCGCGACGGAAGCAAGGCGGGTTGGCGCGGGGCAGGCGCCGCACGGCGCAGGGAACCACAGGGTGCCGCGGGGCGCGAAAAAAGGCAAAATCCGGTTTTATGCAGAAAAAGCGCTAAAAAATTTATATTTTTTTGATTGCAAAGGGTTGAAAAAATTGTCGGAATTTATTATAATATAAGCGAAAGGATCGAGAATCCGGAAATCAGGTCGAAAAGGAGACGAAATTATGAATTTCAAAACGGAACAGGATCAGTTCGATAAAATCAAATGGTTTGACAGCATGAAAGCGGGAAAGGATATGTGCGGCAGCTATGAATTCTGCGGCAGCTGCAAAGGGGAATGGCGGTATCCCTGCGCGCGCGCCGCGCATCGTTACCAGAACGGGTTTATCCGCCTTGCCGTTCTCAGAAAACAAAACTGAGGAACAGGCCGTCTTTGCGAGAATCGGATATTTTCAGGTCCGGTTCTGCCTTTTTGCGCATTCGTCAGGCCGGACAATAATCAATAGCCGGACAATAATCAATACAAGAAGAGACGGCAGCTGTTTTTTGCAGGACGAATTGCCGGAAAACCGGCGGGACGATCGCGGCGTTGCGGCGGAGAGTCTCGTATATTCCGTTGTATTTTACGAAAGGAGAAGGTTTTATGAAAACTTCGGAAAAAGTGATTTCTGCAGTTCTGACCATCGTGTTGGGAGTGCTCTGTCTGATTATGAAAAGCGAGGCGGTCAGCGTTGCGATGACCATTCTCGGGGCGGTCCTGATTGTGTTGGGCGCGCTTGATCTTCTGGATAAAAACGTGCCGTTCGCCGTCGTGAAAATCGTGATCGGCGTTCTGCTCATCATCTTCGGATGGACCATAGTCAGCGCGGTGCTGTATATCGTGGCGGCGCTTCTGATGATCTACGGAATTCTTACGCTTTATAACTGCATCCGTTTCAAAGTGAAAGGGGTGCGTCCGATCGATACGATAATCGCCTATGCGGCGCCCGTCATCTGTATCGTCATTGCGTTTTTCCTGTTTTTCAACCAGCGCGGAACGGTGGACTGGGTATTTATCGTCTCCGGGATTTTCCTGATTCTGGAAGGAATTCTCATGTTGTTCGTTCCTTCCCGCAAACAATAACCGTATGCATCGGCGTTCCCGCCCGAAAGAGGCGGGAACGCCTTTCAGTTTTTTATCGATATGTGCGATGAAAAAGAAATCGATAAAAAATTCGCGAAAAATTATCGCTTAAAATGCCGATAGAGCGCTTCAAGAAGTTGTGATAAAAAAAAATTTGTGGTATAATAAATCCGTGATACGGGGAAATGGTCGGGTGAGCGAGCGCAAGAATTGCGCGCGTCCGGGTGGCTGTTATCGGCAGGGCGGATTGATCCGTCTTTTTTTATGGCCGATCGGATCCCCGGAATGAAAAAATTGCGGCGTAAAAAATTTTAACATACGGAGAATACAAGTATGAACAACAAGGTAACTATCATCGGTGCAGGTTCTGTGGGCGCTACGATCGCCTATACGCTGGTCGTGGACAGTCCGGTGTCGGAAATCGTTCTCATCGACGTCAATCACGACAAGGCGCGCGGCGAGGCGCTCGACATCAAACAGGCGACCCCCTTCCTGTCGCCGACCAAGGTCTACGAAGGGACGTATGAAGACGCGGAAGGTTCGGACATCGTCGTCATCACTTCCGGAATCGGCAGAAAACCCGGTCAGTCCCGTATCGATCTGGCGCAGACCAATGTGGACATCATCAAGAGCATTGCGCCGGAAATCGTGAAGCATGCTCCCAACGCCATCTATGTGATTGTTGCCAATCCAGTGGATGTTCTCACGTATGTATTCGCCAAAGTGACGGGGCTTCCCAAGCGGCAGGTGCTCGGCTCGGGAACCATTCTCGACACCATCCGGCTCCGCACCCGCCTTTCCGAGCTGTATTCCATCAATCAGAAGCAGGTGCACGCCTATGTCCTCGGCGAGCACGGTGACACTTCGTTTGTCGCTTGGTCCACGGCGGACATCACGGGCATCCCTCTCAACGATTACGACGACGCGCTTACGAACAAGACGGTGCTCCCCATCACTCCTTATCAGAGAGAGGAAGTGGAGGAATACGTCCGCAAGTCGGGCGGCAAGATCATCGCGGGCAAGGGCGCCACGTTCTACGGCATTGCCGCTTCCGTCTGCCACATCGTGAAGTGCATTTATTCCGGCGCGGACACCGTGATGACGCTGTCCACCCTGCTGGAAGGGGAATACGGCATTTCCGACGTCTGCCTCAGCACCCTCTGCGTCCTCGGCAACAGCGGCATTTTAAGCACGCTTGCGCCCAAAATGTCCGATGACGAGACGGAGAAATTCCGCCGCAGCGCCGAGACGATCAAGAACGTCATCGCGCAGCTGAACATCTGACGGCATACGCCGTTGTCCCGTGCGGGAAAACCGCAGGCAGTTCCGGAGGAGCTTGAAATTATGGAATATCGGATAGAGAAAGATACGATGGGGGAAATGAAAGTCCCCGCGGACAAATACTGGGGCGCCCAGACGGAGCGCAGCCACGAGAATTTCCTCATCGGCACGGAAGTGATGCCCCGGGAAATCACGCACGCGTTCGGCATTCTCAAAAAGGCCGCCGCGCTCGCCAATTATAAACTCGGGATTTTGCCGCAAGAGAAAAAGGACATCATCTGCGCCGCCTGCGACGAGGTGATTTCCGGCTCCCTCAACGAGCATTTCCCGCTCGTCGTCTGGCAGACGGGCAGCGGCACGCAGTCGAACATGAACGCCAACGAAGTCATCGCCAACCGCGGCAACGAAATGGCGGGCAGGAAACTGCTGCATCCCAACGACGATATCAACAAGAGCCAGAGTTCCAACGATACTTTCCCCACCGCCATGCACATCGCGGCTGTTCTCGCCATCGAGGACAGTCTTTTCCCTGCCATGGACAGGCTGATTGCCACTTTCCGGCGCCTCGAAAAGGAAAACGAGGGGATCGTCAAGAGCGGCCGCACCCATTTGCAGGACGCGGTGCCCATCGCGTTTTCGCAGGAGATCAGCGGCTGGCGGAATATGCTGGAAAAGACGAAGGCGCAGCTTTCGCTGGCGCTGCCGGGGCTGAAAGAACTGGCGCTGGGCGGCACGGCGGTCGGCACGGGGCTGAATGCTCCGAAAGGCTTTGCCGAGACGGTGGCCGGAGAGGTCAGCGCGCTCACCGGGAAGACGTTCGTGACGGCGGAAAACAAATTCCATGCGCTCACCGCGAAAGATGATCTGGTATTTGCGCACGGCGCGCTGAAAGCGCTTGCCTGCGACATGATGAAGATCGCCAACGACGTGCGCTGGCTGGCGTCCGGGCCCCGCGACGGGCTCGGAGAAATCTTCATTCCCGAGAACGAACCCGGCTCTTCCATTATGCCCGGTAAAGTCAATCCCACGCAGTGCGAGGCGATGACGATGGTGGCCGTGCAGGTGATGGGCAACGACGTGGCGGTAGGCATGGGCGCCTCGCAGGGGAATTTCGAGCTGAACGTGTTCATGCCCGTCATCATCTACAATTTCCTGCAATCGGCACGCCTGCTCGCGGACGGAATCACTTCGTTTGAAAAGAACTGTGTGACGGGGATCCGCGCGAACCGCGAAAAGATGAAGCATAACCTTTACAATTCGCTGATGCTGGTGACGGCGCTCAATCCGTATATCGGATACGAAAACGCCGCCAAGACCGCGAAAAAGGCTTACAAGGAAAACATCTCTCTCAAAGAGGCGTGCGTGGCGCTGGGATTTCTGACGGCGGAGAAGTTCGACGAAGTGTTCCGCCCCGAAGAAATGGCGTATCCGCAGAAATAATCCGGGAAGGGTCCGGGCAATCCGGACGGATTCCCATCGGAAAGGTAACGGTATGAAGATTTGTTATTATCCCGGCTGTACGCTCAAAACCAAGGCGAAGGATCTGGACGTTTACGCCCGCAAAAGCGCCGAGGCCCTGGGCGTGGAAATGGAAGAAATAGAGAACTGGCAGTGCTGCGGCGCGGTGTATCCGATGGCGCGGGACGAGATCGCCACCAAACTTTCGGCGGTCCGCGCGCTCGATTACGCAAAACATCACGGAGGAAAACTTCTGACCCTCTGTTCCGCCTGCCACAACGTCATCAAGCGCACCAACGAAGATATGCGCTCGGACGCGAATATTTCTCTCAAGGCCAATAACTATTTGAAACTCGACGAGCCTTACAAGGGCGAAACCCAGGTGGTGCACTATCTCGAAATGCTGAAAAACGAGGTGGGCTTTGACAAGATCCGCGAAAAAGTCGTACGTCCCCTGAACAGAAAGGTGGGGGCGTATTACGGCTGTCTGCTGCTCCGGCCGAGCGGGGTGATGGCGTTTGACAATCCCGAAAATCCCACGATTCTGGAGGATTTCATCCGCGCGATCGGCGGCACGCCCGTCGTTTATCCCTTCCGCAACGAATGCTGCGGCGCGTATGTGGCGCTGAAAAACGCAGACCTGCCCAAGAAGCGGAGCGAAAAAGTGCTGGAAAGCGCCAGGGAAAAGGGCGCGGAAGAAGTCATCACCGCCTGCCCGCTCTGCCTGTACAACCTGCAGGCGAACGGCGGCGGAATTCTGCCCGTGCGGTATTTCACCGAATTGCTCGCCGAGGCGCTGGGGGTGAAGGAATGACCAGAGAAGAACAGAAAGAAAATATTCTCCGACTCAGCGGCACGGACGTGCGCAAGTGCATGAAATGCGGCAAGTGCTCGGGGCGTTGCCCCGCGTTTGCGGAGATGGATATCAAGCCCCATCAGTTCGTTTCGCTCCTGGCGCAGGGAAAAGTGGAAACTCTGCTCGCGAGCAAGGCGATCTGGAGCTGCCTTTCCTGCATGGCGTGCGTGGAGCGCTGTCCGCGCGGCGTGGCGCCGGCGGCGGTGGTGGAGGCGGTGCGCGACACCGTCGTGAGAATGCAGAACGCAAACGGCATCAGAGCGGAGGACATCCCGCCCATCGTGGACGAACTCATTCCCCAGCAGCTGCTCGTCAGCGCTTACAGAAAGTACAACAAATGAATTTGAGACAAAGAGAGTTATAAAATGCAAAGAATCGGTGTTTTTATTTGTTGGTGCGGAAGCAATATCGCCGCGACGGTGGACGTGGAGAAGGTGGCCGAGGTCATCCGCTCCGAACCGGGCGTGGTGTACTCCGCCAACTACCAGTATATGTGCTCCGAGAACGGCCAGCAGCTCATCAAGAACGCGATCCGGGAGCATAATCTGACGGCCGTCGTCATCGGCTCCTGCTCGCCCCGGATGCACGAGGCGACCTTCCGAAAGGCGGCGGAAGCGGCCGGGCTCAATCCTTACATGGTGGAAATCGCCAACATCCGCGAGCATTGTTCCTGGATTCATAAGGACAGGGAAGAGGCCACCGAAAAAGCGGTGATCCTCGTGCGGACGGCGATTGCGAAAGTCAACCTGGACGCGCCCTTGCAGGCGGGGGAAAGCCCCGTCGTCAAGCGCGCGCTGGTCATCGGCGGCGGTATCGCGGGTATTCAGGCGGCGCTTGACATCGCGGAAGCGGGTTTTGAAGTGGACATCGTCGAAAAGAACCCCACGATCGGCGGGCGCATGGCACAGCTGGACAAGACTTTCCCCACCCTCGACTGCTCCGCGTGCATTCTCACGCCCAAAATGGTGGATTGCGCCCAGAACGAGAAGATCGACATTCTCTCCTATTCCGAAGTGGAAGAGGTGAAGGGCTTCGTCGGCAATTTCTCGGTGAAGATCCGCAAAAAAGCGCGGTATGTGGACGAGACCAAGTGCACGGGCTGTAAAGTCTGCATGGAAAAATGTCCGTCCAGAAAGGGACTCAACGAGTTCAACATGAACCTCAACAACCGCACGGCCATCTATATCCCGTTCGCGCAGGCCATTCCCAACGTGGCGGTGATCGACCCCGAGCAGTGTATCAAGCTGAAAACGGGCAAGTGCGGAATCTGTCAGAAATTCTGCGGCGTCGGCGCGATCGATTATACGATGAAGGACGAATTCATCGAGCGGCAATACGGCGCCATCGTGGTCGCCACCGGATTCCGGCCCATCAAGCTGGACAATTTCAACGAGTACGGATATGCGGATAACAAGGACGTCATCACGTCGCTCGAACTCGAACGGCTGATGAACGCGGCGGGGCCCACCGACGGCGTTCTGCTCCGGCCTTCGGACGGAAAACACCCCAAGGTGATCACCTTCATTCAGTGCGTCGGTTCCCGCGATACGTCCGGCTGCGGCAAGCCTTACTGCTCCAAGATCTGCTGTATGTACACGGCCAAGCACGCGATGCTCATCCGTGAGAAATACCCCGATACGGAAGTGCACGTCTTCTACATCGATGTCCGCACGCCGGGCAAGAACTATGACGAGTTCTACCGCCGTGCGGTGGAACAGTACGGCGTGGATTACATCAAGGGCATGGTCGGCAAAGTGTACAACGAGAACGGCACGCTGATGGTGCAGGGTTCCAACCTCATCGACAATACGCAGGTGACCATTCCTTCCGACCTCGTCGTCCTGGCGACGGCGATCGAGCCGGAGCCTTCCGTGCGCCGGATTGCGACGCTGCTCACGGCCAGCATCGACACCAACAACTTCCTCACGGAGTCCCATGCCAAGCTCCGTCCCGTGGAGAGCCCGACGGCGGGCGTATATCTCGCGGGCGTCTGCCAGGGGCCCAAGGACATCCCCGAGACGGTTTCCCAGGCTTCCGCGTGCGCCGCGAAAGTCATCGGTCTGCTCGTCAAGGACAAACTCAAAACCAATCCCTGCATCGCGCATCCCGACGAAATGATGTGTAACGGTTGCAGTCAGTGCGCGAACGTGTGCGCATACGGCGCGATCACTTACGTCGAGAAAGAATTCCGCCTGGGCGGCGGCAAGACGGAAGTAAGGCGGGTGGCGTCGGTCAATCCGGCGGTGTGCCAAGGCTGCGGCGCCTGCACGGTCACCTGTCCTTCGGGAGCGATGGATCTGAGCGGATTCAGCTCCAAGCAAATCATGTCGGAGGTGGAAGCGATATGCAAGATGTAACGACGAACGCGCACACGCCCAATATCGTGGCGTTCTGCTGCAACTGGTGCTCGTATGCGGGCGCCGACCTCGCGGGATCCAGCCGTCTGAGCTATCCCGCAAACGTCAAGATCATCCGCGTACCCTGCTCCTGCCGGGTGAATCCGATGTTCGTGCTCAAAGCCTTCCAGCGCGGGGCGGACGGCGTGATTCTCTGCGGCTGTCACCCCGGCGACTGCCATTATGTCACCGGCAACTACTACACCCGCCGGAGAATGGCGTTGCTGTTCAGTTTTCTCAACTATCTCGGCATCGAAAAGGAGCGCACCCGGGTGGAATGGGTTTCCGCCGCGGAGGGCGCGCGCTTTTCCGCCGTCATGAACGATTTTGTCAAAACGGTCGCCGCGCTCGGCGAGAACAAGCGCCTGACCGATCTTCGCTGCAAGGAGGATCCGGAAAATGCGTGACGTGGAACAGAAGATGAAAGAACGGGCCGCGGAGCTTCTGAGAAGCGGCGAAGCGGCGCGCGTCGTCGGCTGGAAAAAAGGCGAATTTTATTTCGATCCCAGCCCCGCGACGTTTGAAACGGAAGAGGAACTCGGCGAGTTTGTCTATAACGGATTCTGCGGCTCCAATCTCTCCAAATACCTGATTGCGGTCAGCAAGAAACCGGGCAAAACGGCGATTTTCCTCAAACCCTGCGACACTTACAGCTTTAACGAGCTGGTCAAGGAGCACCGCGTCGCGCGCGAGAAAGTCTATGTGATCGGCATCGAATGCCAGGGCAAGCTGGACATCGACAAAATTCGCGCCAAGGGCGTCACCGGCGTAATGGAAGCGGAGGAGGCGGGGGACAAAGTGGAAGTCACTTCCCTCTACGGCAAAACGTCCATCGCCCGGGAGGAAATTCTCCTCGAAAAATGCCTGTGCTGTAAGGGCAAAAAGCATATGGTCGCCGACGAAACGATCATTCTCCATGAGATGCCGGAGACGAAGAACAATCGGTTCTCAGGGGTGGAAAAGCTGGAACGGATGACGCCGGACGAACGGTTTGCGTTCTGGAAAGCGGAACTTTCCAAGTGTATCCGCTGCAATGCCTGCCGGAATGTCTGCCCCGCCTGCTCTTGCGTGAAATGCGTGTTTGACAATCCCGCGTCCGGGATTGCCGCCAAGGCGAACGACACCGAGTTCGAGGAACAGATGTTCCACATCATCCGGGCGTTCCATGTCGCGGGGCGTTGTACCGACTGCGGCGAGTGCAGCCGGGTCTGCCCGCAGCACATTCCGTTGCATTTGCTGAATCGCAAGTTCATCAAAGACATGGATACCCTGTATGGGGATTTCCAGGCGGGTGAAACCGCCGAGGGAAAGACGCCGCTCACCGAGTATACGGAGGGCGACGCGGAACCGGGCGAGGCTGTGAAGCCGGAGGGTCAGCATGCTTAAAATCGGCAAGGAAAAACTCAACGAATTATATGCGGCGATTTCCGCCGGCGCGCCCCTCTGGCTGCCGGTGAAGAAAGCCGGAGAAGTCAATTACGGGCTTTACGAAGCGGGCGCGGATGTCTCGCTGGAAACGCTGAAAACGGTGAAATCGCCCAAGGATCTCTTCTTCCCGCAGAGCGAGACGATGATGCGGTTTAAGACGGAAGGCAAGAAGATCGAAATTCTCGACGTCCGTTCGGAGAAAGAGCCGTTTGTGCTGTTCGGGGTCAAAGCGTGCGATTTCCGCGCGTTCGACGTGCTCGACAGGGTGTTCCTCGACGAGCCGGTTGATACCTACTATCAGGCGAGACGGGAAGCGGCGACGATCGTCACCCTCGCTTGTTCCCGTCCGGAGGAAAGCTGTTTCTGCAAGGTGTTCGGCATCGACGCGACGGCGCCCGGCGGGGACATCACGACCTGGCTGGACGAGAATTTCCTGTATTGGCAGGCCAACACGGAAAAGGGCGAAAAACTGACGGAACGCCTTCGCGGACTGTTTGCGGAAGGCGGCGAGTCCGAGGTGGAAACGCAGCGCGCGGCGACGAAGGAAATCATCGCCCGGCTTCCTTTCTCCGGCCTCGATCTGTCCCGGTTCAAGCCGGAAAATCTCAACGAACTGTTCGATCTGCCCGTGTGGCAGTCGCTGTCGGAAGCCTGCCTGGGCTGCGGGGCGTGCACGTTTGTCTGCCCGACCTGTCAGTGCTTTGACATCCGGGATTTCAAGACCAACGACGGCATTATCCGGTACCGTTGCTGGGATTCCTGCATGTATTCGGATTTCACGCAGATGGCGGCGGCGAACAGCCGCACGACGCAGATGCAGCGGTATCGCCAGCGGTTCATGCACAAACTGGTGTATTATCCCGCCCGTTACGACGGCGTCTATTCGTGCGTGGGGTGCGGCAGGTGCGTGAACAAATGCCCGCAACATCTCAATATCGTAAAGGTAATCAGGACGATAGGAGGCGAGAAGCATGATTAACGAAAATCTCATTCCGAAAATCGGCGTGATTACGGACATCCGGAAAGATACGCCCGACGTAAAGACTTTCCGGGTCGTCGGAACGGACGGAAAAAAGCTGTTCGAGCACCTGCCCGGACAGTGCGCGATGGTCTCCGTTCCCGGCGTAGGGGAGTGCATGTTCTCCATCACTTCTTCGCCGACGAACGAAGAATTTATGGAGTTTTCGATCAAAAAGTGCGGCTGCGTCACCGAAGTCATCCATTCGCTGGAAGTGGGCCAGCAGATCACCGTGCGCGGCCCGTACGGCCGGAATTTCCCGGTGGAAGGGGAGTTTAAGGGCAAAGATCTGCTGTTCATCGCGGGCGGCATCGGTCTGGCGCCCCTGCGCAGCGTCATCAATTACGTCCGGCACTACCGGAAGAACTACGGGAAAGTGGTGGTCGTCTACGGCGCCCGGAGCAAGGACGATCTCGTGGACATTGAAGAGATCCGCACCGAGTGGGAAAAGGAACCCGATTTTGAAGTGTATCTCACCATCGACCGCCCGCAGGAGGGCTGGGACGGTCACGTCGGATTCGTGCCCGCCTACGTCAAGGAACTGGGCCTGGATCCCACGATGACGGCGGTGCTTTGCGGCCCGCCCATCATGATCAAATTCACGCTGGCGGGACTTTTGGAACTCGGCTTTGACAAATCCCGCGTCTATACGACGCTGGAACTGCGCATGAAATGCGGCATCGGCAAATGCGGACGGTGCAACGTGGGCGACAAATTTGTCTGCAAGGACGGCCCCGTGTTCCGCATGGACGAGCTGGACGAACTGCCCGACGAGTATTGATTGGAGGAAGAGAACATGGAAAAAACGGTCAACGTTTATCTTTTCGGAAAGCGGTATCAGGTGCCCGAAAGCCTGACGATCATGAAGGCGATGGAGTATGCGGGTTACCAGCTCGTGCGAGGCTGCGGCTGCCGGAACGGTTTCTGCGGCGCCTGCGCCACGATCTACCGCATCAAAGGCCAGCAGGAGCTGAAAACCTGCCTCGCCTGTCAGACGCAGGTGGAAGAGGGCATGTATGTGGCCACCCTGCCTTTCTTCCCGCTCGTCAAGCAGGTGTACGACATCGAAAAAATCAAGCCCACGCAGCAGATCATGATGCAGCTGTATCCGGAAATTTATTCTTGTATCGGCTGCAACGCCTGCACGAAGAGCTGTACCCAAGGTCTTAACGTCATGCAGTATATTGCCTATGCACAGCGGGGCGAATACGAAAAATGCGCGGAAGAGAGCTTCGACTGCGTGATGTGCGGGGTCTGTTCCTCCCGTTGCCCGGCCGGGATTTCCCATCCGCAGGTTGCGGAGCTGGCAAGGCGCCTGACGGGCAAGTACATCGCTCCCAAGAGCGAACATCTCGAAAAGCGGGTGGAGGAAATCCGCGAGGGCAAATTCGAGGCGATGATCGAAAGCCTGATGGGCAAGCCGATCGAAGAACTCAAAGAACTCTATAATCACAGAGAGATCGAGAAATAAAAAGGAGAAGCGTATGTATCAGTACACCGAAGAACAGATACTTTCCATGAAAAAGGTGGAAGCGACGCGCGCTTCCCGGTTCGGCGCGGAAATCCGCAGAATGACGGCGGAAGAGAAGGACGAGGTGCTCGCTTCCTTCCACCCCGATTATATCACGTCCGCTTACGAGGAACTCAAAGCGGGCCCCAACAAGGGCGGCAAAGTACTGCACGAGCTCGCGGCTCTGCTGGAAGGCCGCTCCCGGGTGTTGGGGAAGAAGATCGATCTGAAAAATCCCGATTACGACGTGGACGTGCTGATCATCGGCGGCGGCGGCGCGGGCGCTTCCGCGGCGATCGAAGCGGATAACTGCGGCGCAAACGTCATGATCGTCACCAAGCTCCGCCTCGGCGACGCCAACACCGCGATGTCGGAAGGCGGTATTCAGGCGGCGGACAAGGAAAACGACAGCCCGGCCATTCACTATCTCGACGCGCTCGGCGGCGGGCATTTCAAGAATAAGCCCGAACTGCTGTATAAGCTGGTCACCGAAGCTCCTGAAGCCATTCAGTGGCTGAACAGCCTGGGCGTCATGTTCGATAAAGCGCCGGACGGCACGATGATCACGACCCACGGCGGCGGTACTTCCCGCAAGAGAATGCACGCCTGCCGCGATTATTCCGGCTCCGAAATCATGCGCGTTCTGCGCGATGAAGTGCTCAACCGAGGCATTACGGTGGTCGATTTCACTTCCGCGATCGAACTCATTAAGGACACGGACGGCAAAGTCGCCGGGGCCGTGCTCATGAATATGGAGACGCAGGAAATCCTCGTGGCGCGGGCCAAGACGGTGATCATCGCCACGGGCGGCGCCGGACGGCTGCATTATCAGGGCTTCCCCACGTCCAACCATTACGGGGCTACGGCGGACGGACTCATCCTCGCCTATCGGGCGGGGGCAAAGCTCCTGTATCCCGAAACGCTGCAATATCATCCGACGGGCGCGGCGGCTCCCACGCAGATCTATGGCGCGCTGGTGACGGAAAAAGTTCGTTCTCTGGGCGCTCAGCTCGTCAATAAAGAGGGCGTGGCGTTTGTCAATCCTCTGGAAACCCGCGACGTCACCGCTTCCGCGATCATCCGCGAATGCAAAAAGAACGGCGGCGGCATCAGAACGACGGACGGCGAAGGTGTCTGGCTGGATACGCCGCTCATCGAAATGGTCAACGGCGAGGGCACGATCGAAAAGCGCATTCCCGCCATGCTGAGAATGTTCGGCAAATACGGCATCGATATCCGCAAGGAGCCCATTCTGGTCTATCCCACTCTGCACTACCAGAACGGCGGCATCGATATTTCGGCCAACGGCATGTCGGGCGTGGAAAACCTGTACGTCGCGGGAGAAGCGGTCGGCGGTATCCATGGTACGAACCGCCTGATGGGCAACTCACTGCTGGACATCATCGTATTCGGCCGCAATGCGGGCCGACAGGCAGGGGAGAAGAGCAAATCTGTCAGACTTAAACCGCTCACCCTGAAATTTGTGCGGGATTACGAAAAGGAACTGGAAGATGCCGGGATTCGTCCCACTATGCCGTCGCCCAGACTTCTGCCCGATTATCGGAGAAAGGATAACTGAGAGAGGTAAAGAGAAAATGGAAACGCTTGCAACAGTTTTTGAAATCGTAATGGTGCTCTGCTTCGGGGCTTCCTGGCCGTTCAATATTATCCGCGCCTATAAAGCGAGGACGACCAAGGGAACCAGCCTTCAGTTCACCGTGCTGATCGGGATCGGGTATGTCGGCGGGATTCTGAGCAAAATTTTTGCCTGGATCGATAAGGCAAATCAGGGGCTTCCTTATTGGGACGGCCTGAAAGTGCTGGCATTTGTGTTTTA
>DVMZ01000003.1 GCA_018714725.1 Candidatus Scatosoma pullistercoris | reverse complement strand
GTACAGCCTTATCGTCCGGCAGGCGGGAAAGACGGTATGGAGCAGGAAAAACGTCAAATCGGCGGATTCGCTCAATATCCGTTATGCAGGGGAGCACCTGCAGCCGCGTACGCCTTATGAAGCGAGCCTTTCGGTGACGGACAATTACGGGAACACGGCGGAGAGCAGGCTGGAGTTTGAAACTGGGAAACTGGACGAGCCGTTTAAGGCGGAGTTTATTGCGCCGGAGAAGGACGGCTGGCCGGTATATTCGCTGTGCAGACGGATTGTCGTCCGCAAAAAAGTGTCGAAGGCCCGCCTGTATGCTTCCGCGCTCGGGCTGTATGAATTTTATATCGGCGGGAAAAAAGCGGGCGATCTGTACTTTGCGCCTTTCTGGACGGATTATCGCCACACGCTGGAATACCAGACTTACGACGTCACCGCTCTTCTGAAGGAGGGGGAGAACGATCTGGAAATGATGATCGGCAAGGGCTGGTATGCGGGGGCTCTGGGCTTTGCGGGAGAAAAGGCAAATTACGGTTCGCGGACGGCGGGTCTGGCGGAGCTGTGCGTCTGGTATGAGGACGGAACGCAGGAAGTATTTGTCACGGATAAAACCTGGAAAGCCGCGACCTGTTTCATTGCGGACAGCGAATTTTATTACGGGGAAAAGCAGGATCATACGGCGGAGCGGAAGGAATGCGGGGTGCAGGCGGTTTCCGCGGGCAAAGCGCGGCTGGTGGGGCAGCGGAACGAACCGGTACGCTGTACGCAGACGGTGAACGCCGTTTCCGCCTTTTACACGCCCCGCGGGGAATATGTGCTGGATTTCGGGCAGAACCTTGTCGGGTTTGTCCGCCTCCGGGCAGAAGGGGCGGCGGGAGAGCGGATTTTGGTCCGCCATGCCGAAATTCTCGACGAAAACGGGAATTTTTACACGGAGAACCTGCGCACCGCAAAGAGCGAGGACGAATATATTCTCGCCGGCGGCAGTCAGATCCTGCAGCCGCATTTCACTTCCCACGGATTCCGCTATATCCGGATCGAGGGCAAAGAAATCCCCAAAGAGGACGCCGTCGCCGTGGTCGTCCATTCGGATATGGAGCGGACGGGGAAGTTCGAGTGTTCGGACAGGCGCATCAATCAGCTGCAGAGCAATATTTTCTGGGGACAGCGCGGGAATTTTGTGGACGTGCCGACCGATTGTCCGCAGCGGGACGAGCGTCTGGGCTGGACGGGGGACGCGAACGTGTTTTTCCGTACGGCGGCGTTCAATTACGACGTTTCCCGCTTTTTCGAGAAATGGTTGCAGGACGTGATGACCGAACAGTACGATGACGGGAACATTCCGCACGTCGTTCCCAACACGATGGGCAGACAGGACGGAGCGGCGCTCTGGAGCGATTGCGCGACGATGATTCCCTGGAACAAATATCTCGTTTACGGCAATTTGCGGGATCTGGACGAACAGTATCTTTCCATGAAGCGCTGGGCGGATTATGTCTGTTCCCGCTGCGGCGAGAACGAACTGTGGCAGAGCGGGTTCCAGTACGGGGATTGGCTGGCGCTGGATTCGGGAAACGCGGAATCGCGCACGGGCGCGACGGATAAATATTTTGTCGCAAACGTCTTTTATTACGTCACGACCGATTTTGTCGCGCGGGCGGCGAAAGAACTGGGCAACATGGACGATTACGACAAATACTGGGAGCGAAAGAACAGGATTCTCAAAGCCATCCGCCGGGAATACGTCACGGGCACGGGCCGGCTGGTCAGCGAGACGCAGACGGCGTGCGCGCTTGCCTTGTATTTTGACATCGTGCCGCAAAAATACAGAAAGCGCGTGGTCGCGGCCCTCAAAAATAATCTGGCGGAAAATAAGAATCACCTGAATACGGGATTTGCCGGCACGCCGTTTTTGCTGTTTGCCCTTTCCGAAAACGGTCTTCACGACGTGGCGACCCGGCTGCTTTTCAACGACGATTATCCCTCCTGGCTGTACGAGGTCAAGCACGGCGCCACGACGATCTGGGAGCGCTGGAACGGCATTCAGCCGGACGGCACGCCTTACGATCCCGCGATGAATTCCTTCAATCACTATTCCTACGGCGCGGTCGGCGATTTCCTGTACAGAAAAGTGGCGGGCATCGATTGCCTGCAGCCGGGCTATAAAAAGATTCTGATCCGCCCGACGCTGACCAAAGGCCTGGAACGGGTGCGGGCGGAGCTGGAAACCGTTTACGGAAAAATCGTTTCGGAATACGAATGCAGAAACGGCAGGCTCCGCGTCGCCGTCGAAATTCCCTGCAATACGCAGGCGGAAATCGTTCTGCCCGAAAAACAAAAGGCCGTGAAAGTCGGCAGCGGCCGCTATGAATACGAATATGCGACGGGTACCGATTTGTCCGCCCGGCGGTTTTCGATGGACAGCACGTTCGGAAGTCTTTGCGATTTTCCCGAAGCCAAAGACTTCCTGCAGAAAGTTTCGCCCGGCATCTTTGACGGCCCGATGATCGCGTTTGCCGCCAATATGACCCTCAGCGAACTCTGCGCTTATTCCGGCGAAGAGGGGACAAAACTGTTTTCCGCTTTGGTGGAGCATATGAACGGCCTCGACGCACAGGGACTCCTGAAATAAGAAACAAAACAACATATATGTAATTTTGACAACATTTTTGCAAGAAGTTTGTGAAAATAAGATTTATAATACAGACAGAAAAAGGAAAAAGGGAGGTTTTTGATGAAAGGTTTATTCAAGAAAGCCGGTGCCGTTGCAATGGCGGCAGCGCTGATGGCGGGAACCGTCGGAACGTTGACTTCCTGCAAAGAGGAGGATCCGGACACGTTTACGATCTGGATCGGTTCGATTGTAAACAGTTCGATTTACGACAATTACGGCAAAAATCCCGTAATGCAGTATCTGGAAAACAAGTTTGACATCAAGCTGGAATTCATGCAGCCGCCCGCACCGGGAAAAGAGGCGGAGGATTTCAACAAACTGACCGGTTCCGGGGAGTATCCCGACATGATGGATCTTTCCTATTATACCGGCGTGGTGGCCGACCTGTATGACGAGGGATACGGGCCCGCGCTCGACCTGACCGACTACATCGCCGATTATATGCCCAATTACAGCAAGTTCCTTTCGGACAATGCGGAATTGACGAAGTATGCCAAGATCGACGGGAAATACATCACCATCAACAATTACAATGCCGGCATTCCCAATCAGTGGGGCGGATTCATGTATCGCCGGGACTGGCTGGTGAAGTATGACGGCAATCCCGACCAGCCGGACGGCGACGGCAACTATAAAGACGGCGTGAAATTCCCGGACGGGTATCTCGACGAAGACGGGTATGACAATCCGCTGACCATTGCCGACTGGGAATATATGTTCTCCGTCTTTGAAAAAGCGGAGGGATACAAATACGCGATTACGCTGCCCAATATCGGCTATCACGAAACGGGCGAAATCGTTTCCGCTTTCGGCGTCGGCGGGCTTTGGAATCTGTACGAAGGAGAGGAAGAAGGGGTTTACGACGTAGCGAAATTCGGCGCTACGACGGACGAATTCAGAAAATATACCGAGACCATGAACAAATGGTATGAAGAAGGCTGGCTGGATCCCAATTTCACCTCCAACAGCGGCGATCTGTTCTATGCGCTGGATTCCGACAGCTTTATGAACGGCACCGTCGGTATGTTCTACGGCACCGCGGGCCAGGTGGGCGATCTCATCCTCAGCGGTCAGGAGGCGACGGGCGCTCTGGAAGGAATCGATCTTTGGGGAGCGCGTCAGCCCAAAGAAACGGCGGATTCGCCCGATCCCACCGTGTTCTATCTCGATGGTCAGGAAACTTCCCGCCGCTGGATCGTCACACAGGCGATTGAAGGCAAAAACGTCGAAAAATTCTTCAATATGCTCGACTGGCTGTACAGCGAAGAGGGTTCGATCGTCAAATTTTACGGCCTGTCCACCGAACAGTGGAACGAATATGACATTGACCGGTCTCTCGTTTCCAAATTCGGTCTTGAAGACGGCTGCTACTGGTGGGTAGATCCCGCGACGGGCGAAGAAGTTGCCGCGGGGACCGAGGGCGCGGTGATCCGCCAGAATCTCAAAATCCTCAACGGGACGGGGGACATCCCTCCCGCAACCAACGGACAGTATTTCTTCGGCCTCGGATTCGACGAATATGCCGGACTGACCTATCTGCAGAATTCCGAGCGCAAAGCGCACGCCTATCGCGAATGGAGCGCCTATACCAATTACGGGGCGGTGCAGAGTTCGCTGCTGAGCCAGATGACGAGCGATGAGGGCGGCGAATACAATACCACGCAGACCAAGATCCGCGATCAGATCGGCAAACAGCTGCCTAACCTCATCAAAGGCGGCGTCACCGATGCGAACTGGAATTCCTTCCTCGGTCAGCTCCGTACGAGAAAATGCGACGAGAATACGGAAATTCTGCAGGCGGTCATCGACCGGGTGAGCGGCAAGAACTGACCGGGAAAAGAGAAGGACAAAACATTTGACGGAAAATACCCGGACCGGTCGGAAAACCGGCAGGTCCGGGAAGTAGAGAAGGAAAAATAAAAAAAGAAAGGAGATACGGGAAAATGAACAAAAAACTTTTCGGTGCGTTTGCCCTTGCGGGCGTTTTGGCGATGTCGGTGGGCCTGGCGGCCTGCAACGGCGGAGAGGACAGCGGGAAAACTTCCTCGCCCGACAATTCCGTGGCGGAGACGGAGGTGGATTATAAAGGCGGCTACTGGTATTCGCTGATGGTCACCGGCGGAGTGGATTACGGCGTCGGAATCAATCTGTACGAGGACGGCACTTATTATGCGATCTCCACGCAGGCCATCTTCGGCGGCACTTATACCGCGACGGAAGCGACCGGCACCGTGACGATCGGCGACAAGGAATACACCAAATATTATACGATCACGCTGTCGGACGATCCTTTCACCGAAAGCCCCAACGGCGTTTATTCGGGATATGACGAGCACTGCGTCGTCGCGGACGGCGAAGGCAACGTCCTGCTGACGGATATCGTGGACGGACCTTCCAGCCAGGCGCTTTACAACATTCCCAAACAGGATGATTACATCGAAGAGACCGTCATCACCGTGGCCACCTACTATTCCGAAAATTACGGCACGGATTTTGTCAAAGTCGAATTCTATTCGGATGACAGCTATGCGCTGGACGGCATCAACGGCGTCGGACAGGCGGGTTCCATCGGTACCTATACGGCTGCGGAAGCAGACGGCGTGACTACATACACCCTCACCGATGACGACGGCGAAACCACTTATTCCCTCACGGCGGGAACGACGATCACGCTCAAAGTCGGCCAGACGGAGTACACGATGCTCACGACCGACCCCACCGCTCCGGTCGAGGAACCCGAGGTGCAGATTACGCTGACCGCCTCCGCGATGGGATGGGTCAATGCGAAGCTGGAACTGTACGACAACGGCACCTGGACGCTTTCGATGGATTACACGACGGGCTATAACGTGGCGGCAAAAGGCACCTGGGCCACGGATGCGATGTACAACAATGTGCTGACCGTCACCGAGGACGAAGGGAATATGCTGGCGGAAGATACCTATACGCTGGAGGTGAGCTATGAAACTTATCAGTACAGCGGTACGATCGCGCTGACGCTTCCCGAAATGGCCGGCGGAACGACGGAGAACTTCGCGTTCACGCAGGCGGCGTAAAACAAAAATTGCGGGGCGGCGGATCGTAGGGAATGTCACGGTTTGCCGCCCCTTTTTAGAAAGGGGAGGAGTTTGTATGGAACAGAAAAGCAAGCTGGCGGACGGCGCGGAACAGACCGCGTGCGCCGCGGCTGTCGGTAAACCGCAGGGCGGGTGGAAAAGGCGCTGGATCAAAGATTGGAAGAGAGACTGGAAACTCTATGCGCTGTTCCTTCCCGTCGCATTGTTCTTTATTCTGTTTAATTACATTCCCATGTTCGGCATTGTGATCGCTTTCCAGGATTACAAGACGGGCAGGGGCGTGTTCAACAGCGAGTGGATCGGCTGGGAAAACTTCGTGGATCTGTTTACGAACGATTCGTTCCCGCTCGTGTTCCGCAATACCTGCGTGATGGCGTTCATGAATCTGACGATCGGGTTCGTTTGTCCCGTGATCCTGGGTCTGCTGATCTCTCAGGTGCGGGTGTATTGGTTCAAGCGTACCATTCAGACGATCAGTTATATGCCGTACTTTGTGGCGACGGTTGTCGTCTGTTCTTTGCTGAAAGACTTTTTGAGCAGTACGGGCATCATCACCGATATCTTTGTCGCGCTCGGCGCGCAGAGAGAGGATATGCTGACCAATCCCAAGTATTTCTGGTGGATCAACACCTTTGCCGGGGTATGGCAGGGCGCGGGGTACGGCGCCATCGTGTTCGTGGCGGCGATTTCCAACATCAATCCCGATCTGAACGAAGCGGCGGCTCTCGACGGCGCGGGGCGCTGGAAGCGGGTATGGCACATTACGCTTCCGTCCATCATCCCCACCGTGATCACCATGTTTACGCTGCAGGTCGGGCTGGTGTTCACTACGGGATTCGATAAAGTCCTGCTGCTGTACAATACGAGCATTTACGATACGGCGGACTGCCTTTCGACGTTCACCTACCGTTACGGCGTCGCCGAGAACAATTACGGCCTCTCTTCAGCGGCCGGACTGTTCCAGTCGGTGATCGCGACGGCGCTGCTGCTCATTTCCAACAAGCTGACAAGGCTGGCGGCAAAGACGTCGCTGTTCTGAGGAGGGGAAAATATGGCAACTCGAAAAGTCAAAACAAAATACAGAAACGGCGGCATGGTGGAAAAGAACACGGTCGGAGGAATGATTGCCGACGTCGTGATCTGGCTGCTGCTCATTTTTGTGGCGTTTATATGCCTTGTGCCGCTCTGGTATTCGCTGGTCGCGTCCCTTTCCGACGGACTTACGCTCTATCGTTCGGACGGAATGATCTGGCTCCCGGTCGGAGACTGGAACCTGGACGGCTATAAGCACATTTTCTCAAATTCCAACGTGCTCGTGGGGTATCGCAACACCATTTTGTACATGGTTTCCGCCACCGCGCTCGGTTTCGTGCTGAACGTCATCGGCGGCTATGTCATGAGCCGGAACACGAGATACCGCGGGATCATGATCCTGTTCGTCATGTTCACCATGATGTTCAGCGGCGGCCTGATTCCGACCTATATCGTCATGGGCAAGTACGGACTGGTCAACACTCCGTTCGCGATTATCCTGCCCACCTGTACCAATTCTTTCTTCATGATCATGATGATGAACGGGTTCGGCGGAGTGCCCGAATCGACGGTGGAAGCGGCGGAACTGGACGGTGCGGGACATCTGCGCATCATGTTCCAGATCAGCCTCCCGCAGTGCATGAGCATCGCCACGGTCATTCTTCTGTACAGCGTCGTGGCACAGTGGAATTCCTGGTTCCAGGCTTATGTTTATCTTTCCTCCGCGACGGAATGGTGGCCGTTGCAGCTGTTTGTCAACAGAATGATTGCGGAGAACGTGGATTTCACGCTGGGCGGCAGCATCGACTATTCGCGGTATCTCATTCAGTACGGGCTCGCCGTGATCGCCACCGTCCCCATTCTGATCGTGTTCCCCTTTTTCCAGAAATATATCGAGAAGGGCGCGGTGCTCGGCGGCGTAAAAGAATAAGTACGGAATCGCTTGACCGGATTTGCAGAACCTTGTAAAATACTATCGATGGAACTGCGGAAATAAAAAAGAACCGCCGACCGCCGGATTTTTGCGGCGGTCGGCATATCTTATCGGGAGAATTGACAAAAACGGCAGGAATAGGGCTATGGATATTGAAAAGATTTTGAAGGAACTGACGGCAGAGGAAAAAGCGACGCTC
Organism: Candidatus Scatosoma pullistercoris; assembly: GCA_018714725.1. Taxonomy (GTDB): domain Bacteria; phylum Bacillota; class Clostridia; order Christensenellales; family Borkfalkiaceae; genus Scatosoma; species Scatosoma pullistercoris. Next base: position 4,101 of record DVMZ01000003.1, on the reverse strand, counting down.
GTCGCGGGCGTAAACTTTATGTGCACCCGTCCGGTTTCCCGGTTGGGGATTCCCTCTTTGCACACTTCGGACGGGCCGCACGGGCTCCGCGTGCAGACGGGAGGAGGGGACAACGGCATTGCCGGCAGTCTTCCTTCCACGGCTTTCCCCACGGCGGCGACTACGGCGTGCGGCTGGAATCCGGACAATTTGTCTCAGCTTGGCGCGGCGATCGCCGGGGAAGCCCATAAATACGGCGTCCACGTCGTGCTGGGACCGGGCGTCAACATCAAACGCAATCCGCTTGCGGGCAGAAATTTCGAGTATTTTTCGGAGGATCCGCTGCTCGCGGGGAAACTGGGCGCGGCGGAGGTGCGCGGCATACAAGGCAAGGGCGTCGGCGTGTCCGTCAAGCATTTTGCGCTCAATAACTCGGAAAATTTCCGGTTTATGGGCGACAGCGTCGCCGATCTGCGCGCCATGCGGGAAATCTACCTCAAAGTGTTTGAAATTGTCGTCAAGGAGTCCGCTCCGGCGACGATAATGTGCGCTTATAACAAAGTCAACGGCGAATACTGCTCGCAGAATAAGACGCTCCTGACAGACATTCTGCGCGGGGAATGGGGCTTTGACGGACTGGTGATGACCGATTGGGGCGCGATGCACGACCGCGTCGCCGGCCTGAAAGCCGGACTGGATCTCGAGATGCCGGGCGACACCGCCGTTTGCCGGAAATGGATTGCGGACGGACTGAAAAACGGAACGCTGTCGCAGGAGGATCTCGACAAAGCGGTCGCAAACGTGCTGCGACTGGTGGAAAAATATTGCAAAGCCATGCCCGACGACTGCGATTTTGACACGAACGACGCGCTCGCGTGCCGGATCGCGGAGGATTGCGCCGTACTGCTCAAAAACGACGGCATATTGCCTTTGAAAGAAGGGGAGAAAGTTTTTGTCTGCGGCGATCTGTTTGAAAAGATGCGCTATCAGGGCGCCGGCAGCTCGATGATCAATCCCACAAAAGTGACTTCGCCGAAAGCCGCCTTCGAGGAAATGGGCGTTCCGTATGTCTTTGCGAGAGGATATACCGAGAACAGGACGGAAGCTCAGCCCGAACTCATCGAAGAGGCGCTCGTCAAAGCCGCCGGCTTTGAAACGGCGCTGGTCTTTGCCGGCCTGACCGATTCCGTGGAAAGCGAGAGCTGCGACCGGGAAAATATGATGCTGCCCGAAAATCAGAGGGCGCTTGTCGACGCTCTTGTCAAAGCGGGCAAAAAAATTGTCGTCGTGCTGTTCGGCGGGGCGCCGGTCGAGCTTCCGTTCGAGGAAAAGGTAAACGCCGTTCTGGATATGTACCTGCCGGGACAGTCGGGCGGCAGGGCCTGCGCCCGCCTTTTGTACGGCCGGGCCAATCCCGCGGGAAGGCTGGCGGAAACATGGCCGCTCGCCTATGCGGACGTGCCGTTCGGAAAAGAATTTTCCGCCTCGGCGCGGGAAGTCTACAAGGAGAGCGTCTTTGTCGGCTATCGGTATTATACGACGGCGGGAAAGCGGGTGCGCTATCCGTTCGGCTATGGGCTCAGCTACACCGATTTTGCGTGGTCGGATATGCAGGTAAGCGACGACGGCGAAAAAATCACCGTTTCCTGCACGGTGAAAAACACGGGCGAAAGGGACGGCGCGGAAGTGGTGCAGCTGTATGTCGGGGCGCCGCAGGACAACGTCTTCAACCCCAGACGCGAATTGCGCGCTTTCCGGAAGGTATATCTGGAAGCGGGAGAAAGCAAAGTCGTTTCGCTGACGGCGGAACGGGCGGATCTTCGCTGTTTCGACATCGGAAAGAATGCGTGGATACTGGAGGACGGCGAATATGCGTTGCAGCTCTGTTCCGATTGCTGCACGGTTCGCCTGTCGCAGACGATCCGGATCCGCGGAGAAAAATGCAGCCCCTGCCCCGAAGAGGTGGAAAGGGCCTATCGCGGCGCGCGGCTGGAAGTAAGCGATGAGGTATTTGAAAAAATGAGCGGAAGGAAGATTCCCGCACTGCCTCCGAAAAAGCCCATTACGCTCGAGTCGCGCTTTACCGATCTGCAGGCGACTTTTTTCGGCAGGATCCTGTATAATTCCGTGCTGAAAGAGGCCAAAAAGCAGATGAAGGAGGCCGCAAAATTGCCGGAGGGAGCGGAAAAGGACAATAAGATCAAAGGCGCGCTGTTCATGAAACGGATTTTGGAGAGCAATTCGCTTAGTTCCATGTCTATGTCGGCGGGGCAGGCGTTCCCGTATCATTTTGCGCAAGGATTTGCGGCCATCGCCAACGGTCATCTGCTCCGCGGATTGAAATACTTTCGTTCGCCGGCCGAAAATGCGGAAAACCCCGGCAAAGGAAAAAAGAACTGAATGCTGAAACAGGGACAAAGATTGAGCGGAAAGATATTTGACAGCCGGGTGCATTCCCAAAATGTGACAGGAAAAGAGAAATGGCTGGGTTATCTGCTCGGCCCGTGCGGGGCGCTGTTGCTGAACGCCGTGCTCGCCACCGCCTATGCGAGCTGGATGATGCGGTTGATGTCGGAAATTGCCGGGGTGCTCGGCAGGGAAGAGGATGAGAGGCGGTACGCTTTTTATGCCGAAAGGGCAAAGGAGGCCTATCAGGCAATCCGGCGAACTCCGGCATATACGCTTGACACCGACCGACAGGCCATGCTCGTGCGGCCTTTGTATCTGGAGCTGTTGGACGAAACTCAGAAAAAATTCGCCGAAAATCGTCTGATCGAAGCCATGGAGCACTATCGCTGGCGGGTGGGGACGGGATTTTTGTCCACGCCGTTCATTCTCGGCGTGCTGGCGAAAATCAATCCGGAGTACGCCTATCGCCTGCTGGAAAACAAGGAAATGCCCGGCTGGCTGTTCATGCCCAAAACGGGCGCCACTACGATCTGGGAAAGCTGGGAAGGCACGGAGGCGCAAGGCGGTATCGCGTCTTTGGACCACTATTCCAAAGGAGCGGTTTTGGGTTGGGTGTTCTCCGAGATGTGCGGCATTTCCGTTGCCGGAGAAAACAAATTCCGCATAGCGCCTGTTCCGGGCGGAAGTTTTACTTTTGCAAAAGTCGAATATCAGAGCGTTTACGGCAAAGTTTCCTGCGGTTGGGAGCGCTCGGAGCACGGTTGGAAATACAGGGTCTGTGTTCCGGCAAATACCGTTGCGGAAATCATTCTTCCGGGCGGGGAGAGATATCTGGCAAATCCCGGCGAGCACGTTTTTTTATGATCGCAACGCAGAACGAACCTGGCGGACGGAACGCGGAAAAATATTTTTCATAATGCGCATCCCTTATATAAAACTGAAATTGCATAAAACTCAAATCTCGGTAAAAACTGCGCGGATAAGGATACAGGCGGACGCCCGCCTGTATTTTTATGTTCCGGCAAAATACTTCCGGATTCGCTCCGGTGCGCTTTGTCGGGTATGAAAAAACGTTCCTTTTCGCGAACAAGCGAAAAGGAACGATAAAAAACTGTGCGGCCTTTTTTGTCGGAATTTACCGAAGCGGAAACACCGCAGGTGACTCCTTCAAAGCTACCTCATGGCACACGCAAAAATCCGCTTAGTGCTGCTGCATTCCTGCCCTGACACGGTTCACGACATTGCGTTGCATGAGACCTTGCTATCAACATTCCTTACGATGCGCTGCCTTCCATAAACGCCGCCGGGAAAGGCGTTCGGTTCTGCTATAGCGGATTGCAGATACAGGGTGCCGCTGACTCCCCACCTAGCACAGCTTTTATATTATACACCATTTCGCCCCGGATTGCAACCGTTTTTGCGGGGAAATTTTGTCGATTTTCGCGCGCGGGAAAGCCGCTTTGCGTTTGTCCGCGCTTATTTGTTTTTTAAGGGCGTTTTGCGTTGACAAGAAGCGGGAAAAGGAGTATAATGGGGGCGTTTGAAAAGACGAGGAGAAAAGAGTATTTATGTCTGAAAACACACCGGAAAATTGCACGCACGACTGCTCTTCCTGCGGCGAAAACTGTTCTTCGCGGAAGCCGGAGAGCTTTCTCAAACAGCCGCACGAAGGCTCCGTCATCAAAAAGGTCGTCGCCGTCGTCAGCGGCAAGG
>DVMZ01000174.1 GCA_018714725.1 Candidatus Scatosoma pullistercoris | reverse complement strand
GATCTGGGTACGGCTGCCTCGTCTACGAAAACGGCGTGCCTTGGGTGACGGACGAGGAAGGCCGGAAAAAAGAACTTTATTTTCGGGAACTGCGCCTTTCCGACAGGCAGGAAATGGAACGGACGCGGCGGAAATATGCGCCCGCGCTTTCGGACTATACTTTTGCACTGCTGTGGTGTTGGCGGAGACAGCTGGGACTGTCCGTTTGCGTCGGGGAAGATTTCTTTGCGATCAAAGGGAAGGGGTATTGCTTTTTTCCCGTTTGTTCGTCCGGGAAAGCGGCGTATTTTCTGCGGGAACTGTATAAAAACGGGGACGCGATTTTGCGCTTTTGCGACGAACGGGCAAAAGAGATCGCGTTGCGGGAATTTCCCTTATCGGTCTGCAGGCTCAGCGAGGACGATTGCGATTATCTGATAGAAAACGATAAACTGCACGATTTGCCGGGCGGGGCATTGTTGCGCAGAAGGAACGACCTGCACCATTACATGAATCTGGCCCCTTCGCCCTGCGCGGAGCCGATCACGCGGCAGAATGTGGCGGAAGCGGCGGCTCTGTCCGAACGGTGCCGCCTTGCAGGCTGTGCGGACGGCGAGGCCGAACGGGAAGCCTTCCGCAATTTTTTTGAACTCGGACTGAAAGGGGTGCTGGTACGCCGCGGGGATGTCGTCGGGTTTGCGATCGGTTCGGAAAAAGACGAAAATACCCTGCAGGGGCATTTCAGCAAATGTACGGAAAAAGTTCGGGGTGCGTCTCTCTTCACCGTCCGCAGCTGTTCGGACGCGGTTGCGGAACGCTATCGATACACGAATCTGGAAGACGATATGGGGGAAGCCGGTTTGAGGACGTTCAAGCGTTCGCTGAAAGCGCAGATCATCCCTTCTTACACGATCGAGTTGAGGCAGTAAATGAAACAGGACACTATGTTTGTAAAAAAATTGTTCGGGCGGTTCTTTTTGCCGGCTCTGTTCAGCTCGCTCGCGCTTGCCGTAGGTTCGGTTGCGGACAGTTTGTACGTCGGCAGGAGCATCGGCGAGAACGGGCTGTTTGTGATAGGGGCGGCCTACCCGATCTATATGGTATTCAGCACGCTGAGCATCGGCATGGCTTCCGGCGGAGCGGTTCATTTTGCCGCCGCGCTGGGAGAGGGAAAAGAAAAAAAAGCGCGGAATATCTTTTTCAGCACATTGTTTTTTGACTTTGTCGGAATCGTTCTTATCGTATTGCTCGGCCTGATCCTGCGCGATCCGCTCATCCGGCTGTTGGGCGCGGAGGGGAACGGCGAAATGCGCTCTTATGTAACGCTGATGCTTGCGGTGTCTCCCGTTCTGTTTTTACAGGCGCCTTTGCAGTATTTTGTGTATGCGGACGGGAATCCCAGGCTCGCTTCCGCCGCGCTGGTCGCGGGGAATTTGTGCGATTGCGCGTTCGGATTTTTGTTTATCGTCGTGTTAAAGGCGGGCGTCATCGGCTCGGTCTGCTCCACGCTTTGCGGCGCGATCGTCATGGAATGCGTTTGTCTTGTACACTTTGTCGGGGGAAAAGGGGCGCTCGGTTTTCGAAACTGCGGAAAACCGAGCCTGAAAATCGCGGCCCGTTCCTTCTTTACCGGATTTTCCACGGGCGCAGTCTATTTTTATCAGTTCGTAACGGTGCTTGTAATCAACCGTATCCTTTTGAACATCGGCGGGGAATGGGGCGTCGCGGTGTACGACGTCGTATATAATCTGGGCAGCATCGTCACGGCCGTGACCGAAGGAACAAGCATGGCGCTGATCGCGCTCGTCTCCACGTTTTACAGCGAACGCAACGCGGCCGGGATCCGCGGCAGCCTGCGCCTTGCCGGCATTTCCTGTTTTGCGCTTACGGCGGTATTGGGCGGCGGCCTGGCGCTGGCGGCGCCTTCCTGCTGTTTCCTGTTCGGGATTTCGGCCGATTATTTGCAGGAAGCCGCCTACGCAATGCGCCTGTATATGGCAAGCATGGCGTTTGCCTGCCTGAACGGCGCGCTCGGCGCTTATTTTCAGAGCATCGCCTCGGAAAAGGTGTCCTATCTGATTACCGCCCTGCGGTCCTTTGTCCTGCTTTTGTTGTTTGCGGGATTGTTTTCATCGGGCGGCTACCCGGTTTTCTGGTATTGCTTTCTCGGCGCGGAGGCGGCGACGTTTGCCGTCGCGGCTTCGGTTGCCGGCAGAAGAAAGATATTCAGAGAGGACGGTTGCTCCGTCTTTTCGGAAACTTTTATCGGCAAGCCGGAGGAAATCTCCGATCTGTGCGAGCGCGTGCAGGGCTTTCTGTCCGCGCAGGGAGAGTCCGAAAAGAGGAGTTATTTCATCTCTCTGTCGGCGGACGAGGTGTTTCGCCTGATCGCGGCAAACGGAGATACGGTTGTGCTGCAATTCACTTTGATTTACCGGAAAGGCGAGGATTGCGTTCTGCATTTCCGCGATAACGCCAGACATTTTGATCTGACGCAACTGTCCGAAGAGGACGAGATCGGGCTGAGAATCATCAGAAGCAAGGCGAAAAGTTTTTATTATCGGCCGCAAGTCGGGTTCAATACTCTTACGGTCACGTTTTAAGAGGGAAGATTTATGAAACAGAGAATGATTTCATTGCGGTTGAAACTGGTTCTTGCCATCGTTTTTCTGGTGCTGGTTTTAAGCACCATAATCGTATGCGTGAGCTATTTTACTTACCGGAATGCCATGAACGAGCATTACGAAACGCTCGGCAATAACGTCGCGCGGACGGCGATAGCCCTGATGGACGAAGAGCAAATGCGCGCGTTCAAGGAAGATGTTTTTGACGGGGAGGAAAGCGTCATGCAGACGCAGGAGTATCAGGACGTCCTCTCGTTACTGAAAGACATCAAAAACAGCAACGACGTACTGTACCTGTACATGATTTATCCACCGAAGAGGGTTCTTACTTTCTGTTCGATACCGACGAATCGGAGGAAGCCTGTCCGTACGGCTTTTTTATGGAATATTACGAAGGGAGTTTCGATTCCATCGTCGGAGACCTGGTGGCGGGGAACAGGGTGCCCGCCGTCATTTCGGACGAGGAGTACGGCTGGATCATCAGCATTTCCTATCCGTACAAGAGCGAAAGCGGGGAATTGCTCGGCTATGTGTGCGCGGATATATCGATGGACAGCGTGGTTCGCGACAGGCAGAATTATCTGCTCAGCACCCTGCTCATACTGGCGGGCGTCACGGCCGTATTTGCCGTGCTGTACTATGTTCTGTTCAATTACGTTTTTGTCCGTCCGATCAAGAGGATGTCGGGCGCTGCCGCCGAATTTGTATCCGGCGGCCGGGACGGGGAGTTTTCGTCGTCCATCGCAACGCTGTCCGTGCGTTCGCGAGACGAACTGCGGCTCTTGTGCGACTCGTTGAAAAGAATGGAACTGAACATTCGGGAATATGTAAACAATCTCAGAGAAGTGACGGCGGAAAAAGAGCGGATCGGCGCGGAACTGGACGTCGCGCGTCACATTCAGTCTTCCATGCTTCCCTGCATTTTCCCCGCTTTCCCCGAGCGCAGGGAGTTCGATATCTATGCGACGATGACGCCTGCCAAGGAAGTAGGCGGCGACTTTTACGATTTCTTTATGGTGGACGAGCGTCATCTGGCCATTGTAATGGCGGACGTTTCGGGGAAAGGGGTACCCGCCGCGCTGTTTATGGTCATCGGGAAAACGCTCATCAAAGATCATACGACGCCGGGCAGGGATCTCGGCGAAGTGTTCGGGGAAGTCAACCGGCTGTTGTGCGAGAGCAACAGCGAAGGACTGTTCATAACGGCGTTCGAGGGCGTTCTCGATCTCGGGACGGGGGAATTCCGCTTCGTGAACGCGGGACACGAAATGCCGTTTATCGGTCGGAAAAATACTTTCCGCGCCGAAAAAATACGCCCCGGCTTCGTTCTGGCGGGCATGGAGGAAATGCGTTACCGCGCCGGCGTACTGCAACTGAACGAAGGGGATAAGCTGTTTGAATATACGGACGGCGTGACGGAGGCGACGGACGCCGGAAACGGGCTGTACGGTATGGAAAGGCTGGAAAGGGTGCTTTGCGCGCACGGCGCGGATACGCCGCAGGAAATTTGCGAAGCGGTCAAACGGGATATCGATGCGTTTGTGAAGGACGCGCCGCAGTTTGACGATATTACCATGCTCTGCCTGGAGTTCAGACAAAAGACGCCGGGCATAAAGGAGGAGGAACAATGAAAGAACTGACCGTAGACGCGACGGTGGAAAACATAGCAACCGTTACGGAGTTCGTCAACGCGCAGCTGGAACAGTCGGGCTGTCCGCCGAAAATTCAGATGCAGATCGACATTGCCATCGACGAACTGTTCGGAAATATTGCGCATTATGCCTACGATCCGGACGTCGGGCCTGCGACCGTGCGCGTGGAAGTCGATGAAGAACCGTGCGTCATCATTACGTTTATCGACAACGGCGTGCCTTACGATCCGCTCGGAAAAGAGGATCCCGATATTACGCTGTCGGCGGAAGAGCGGGGAATCGGCGGGCTGGGCGTGTACATGGTCAAAAAGAGCATGGACGATATTTCCTATGAATACAGGGACGGACAAAATATTCTTCGCATCAAAAAACGAATTTGAAGAGAAAGGAGAAAAAGCATGGAGAAACAGATTTTTCGCAAAAAGAGCGTCGAAAAGGTATCTTCCCCCGAACAGTTAAACGATTACATACGCATATCCAATCCGTCCGTCTGGATGACGCTTGCGGCGATCATAATCCTGCTTGCGGGCGTCTGCGTGTGGGGCGTACTGGGCAGACTGGAAACCAAGGTGAGTGCGGCCGCTCTTGCCGAAAGCGGCTCGGTCGTCTGTTATGTGAAAGAGGCGGATGCGGAAAAAGTGGAAGGCGGCATGACCGTGCGGATCGGTGAAAACGAGTTTACGGTGCAAAGCGTGTCCGCGGCTCCCGTCGCGGTGGAACAGGGCGGTAAATTCAGCGAATATCTCCTGTATGTCGGCGGCCTGCAGGTGGGGGAGTGGGTGTACGAAGTCGTTTTGGACGGCGCGCTGGCGGACGGCGTATACGGCGCGGAGATCGTTGTGGACAGCGTTTCGCCCCTGTCGTTCGTCTTTAATTGAGGCTGTGCAATGGATACGAAAAAGAAGATAAAAATCAAGTCGCCGCTGACCAAAGGAGCGGCGAAAGTACCTGTCGTCATGCAGATGGAAGCGCTGGAATGCGGCGCCGCCTCGCTGACGATGATCCTGGCGTATTACGGGAAATGGGTGCCGTTGGAACAGGTTCGCGCCGATTGCGGCGTTTCGCGGGACGGTTCAAACGCAAAAAACGTGTTAAAAGCGGCGCGCAGTTACGGGCTGGTGGCCAAGGGATACCGCTATGAACCGGAAGATCTGAAAAAGAACGGAAAGTTCCCCTGCATCATACACTGGAATTTCAATCATTTCCTGGTTCTGAACGGTTTTAAGGGCAATAAGGCTTACCTGAACGATCCCGCGAAGGGCAACTATGCCGTTTCGATGGAGACGTTCGACGAATCGTTTACGGGCATCTGTTTGATGTTCGAGCCGGGCGAAGATTTTCAGCCGGGCGGAAAACCCAAAAGCATGCTCGCCTTTGCGAAAAAGCGCCTGATCGGAGCGGGGGCAGCGGTCGCGTTTGTCATACTCACGACGGTGATCACCTCTCTGATCGGCATCATCCAGCCGGCTTTTTCGCGCATTTTTTTGGATCGGCTTCTGACGGCGGAAAATCCCGACTGGCTATACCCGTTTCTGGGCGCGCTCGTTCTGATGGCTGTCGTACAGCTGATTATGGCGTGGATCCAGGCGGTATGGTCGATGCGGATCAACGGAAAAATGTCGGTGACGGGCAGCGCGTCCTTCATGTGGAAAGTTCTGCGCATGCCGATGGAGTTCTTTTCCCAGCGCATGGCGGGAGACATTCAGCAGCGGGAAGATTCAAACGCGAGCATTGCCGGCAATCTCGTGAACACGTTTGCCCCGCTTGCGCTGAATACGATCATGATGGTGTTTTATCTCGTCGTCATGTTGCGGTACAGCTGGATTCTGACGCTTGTGGGGATCGGTTCCATTTTCGTCAATATGATCGTGGCGCGGCTGATTTCCAAAAAACGCATCAATATCACCCGCGTGCAGATGCGCGACGCGGGCAAACTTGCGGGCGCGTCGGTCGCGGGCATCGAGATGATTGAAACGATCAAGGCGAGCGGCGCCGAAAACGGTTACTTTGAAAAGTGGGCCGGGTATCAGGCGAGCGTCAATACGCAAAAGGTGAAATTTTCCCGGCTCAATCAATATCTCGGGCTGATCCCGTCTTTCGTTTCGGAGCTTTCCGGTACGGCCGTCCTGATCATCGGGGTATGGCTGACCATGCAGGGAGAGTTTACGGTCGGCATGATCATGGCCTTTCAAGGATTTCTGGAGTCCTTTCTCGCTCCGGCCGAACAACTTATTTCCGCCGGGCAGACCTTGCAGGAGATGCGCACGGAAATGGAACGGGTGGAGGACGTGATGGAGTATCCTGCGGACGTCGAATTTCCGGAGGGGCAGGAAGACGTCGAATACGACAAACTGACCGGGCTGCTGGAAATGAAAAACGTGACGTTCGGATATTCCAGACTTGCGGCGCCGCTCATCGAAAATTTCAATCTGACGTTAAAGCCGGGCAGCCGCGTGGCGTTTGTGGGCCCCTCCGGTTGCGGAAAATCCACGCTGTCCAAACTGATTTCCGGCCTGTATAAGCCCTGGAGCGGGGAGATTTTGTTCGACGGAAAGCCGATCTCCGCCATCGACCGAAGCGTTTTTACGGGTTCTCTGGCGGTCGTCGACCAGGATATCATCCTGTTTGAGGATACCATCGCCAACAATATCAAGATGTGGGATTCGTCCATAGAGGATTTCGAGATGATCATGGCGGCGCGCGACGCGAAATTGCACGAGGACATCATGCAGCGCGAGGGCGGATACCAATATAAAATCACGGAAGGCGGCAAGGATTTTTCGGGCGGACAGCGCCAGCGCATGGAGATCGCGCGCGTTCTGGCGCAGGATCCGACCATCATCATCATGGACGAAGCGACGAGCGCTCTGGACGCAAAAACGGAATACGAAGTCGTAAATTCGATCAAAGAAAGGGGCATCACCTGCATTGTCGTGGCGCACAGACTTTCCACCGTGCGGGACTGCGACGAGATCATCGTGATGGACAACGGCAAAGTCGTGGAACGCGGGACGCACGAGCAGCTGTATGCTTTGGGCGGCGCATATACAAAACTCGTTTCCAACGATTGAGGAGAGCGTATGGGATGGTTTGACGAACAGATAAAACAGAGAAAACAGAACGACGACGAACTGTTTGCCGAGGCTTTTGCGGGCATTGCGGGCGCCGTGACGGGAGAGAAGCTCTCGGCGCTCAACAGCGGCGAGCAAAAGACGAAAAACGCCGTCGACGAGATTTTACGCTATTACCGCGTCAAGCCGTGCGAGGTGCCGGATTCGGTGAAGGATATCAACGAGCGTCTGGAATACCTTCTGCGCCCGCACGGAATCATGCGCCGCACGGTCAGGCTGGAAAAGGGCTGGTATAAAGATGCCGTCGGCGCGATGCTCGCCGTAAAGAAATCGGACGGGTCCGCCGTGGCCCTGATTCCGTCCGGCTTTGCGGGATACACTTATTTTGACGGGGAAAAGGGCAAAAGGGTGCGCGTCGGCAGAAAAACGCAGGAACTTTTTGAAGCGGAGGCGATTGCCTTTTACGCTTCCTTCCCGCTCAAAAAGATCGGGATGAAAGACCTGGCGGTACATATAGTGAAATCGCTGTCGGTCACCGATTTTGCGCTGGCGGCTTTGGCGACGCTGGCGGTCACGCTGGTGGGGCTTTTCACCCCCAAACTGACGAACCTGCTCTTTTCCGCCGTTTTGGCGAGCGGCAGTCTGCAGCTCCTGTCGGCGATCGCCGTTTTCATGATCTGCGTGTCTTTCAGTTCGATCCTGATCGGCGGCGTGAAATCCCTTCTGATGGCCCGTATCAATACCAAAATGGGTTTATCCGTGCAGGCGGCGACGATGATGCGCATTTTGTCCCTTCCCGCCGATTTTTTCAAAGGGTACAGCGCAGGCGACCTTTCCTCGCGCGCGGGGTGCGTGCAATCGCTCTGCAACATGCTCATTTCCGCCGTGCTTTCCACGGGACTGACGTCGGTGTTTTCGCTGGTGTACATCGGGCAGATTTTTGCCTATGCGCCCGCGCTGGTGGTGCCCGCTCTTTTGGTGATCGCGGCGACTATCGTCGTTTCCGTCGTCACGACGTTCGCGCAATTGCGGGTAAGCAGGCAGCAGATGAAACTCGGCGCGGAGGAGAGCGGTCTTACCTATGCGCTCATTTCGGGAGTACAGAAGATCAAACTGGCGGGAGCGGAGAAGCGCGCTTTCGCAAAGTGGGGAAAGCAGTTTGCCGCGTCGGCGCGTTTGCAATATAATCCGCCCGCTTTTCTGAAATTCAACGGCGTGATCACCACGGCAATCTCTTTGGCCGGAACGATCGCGATGTACTATTTCGCGGTCACGAGCGGCATTACCGTTGCCGACTATTATGCGTTCAATACCGCGTACGGCATGGTTTCGGGCGCGTTTATGTCCCTGGCGGGCATCGCGCTGACGATCGCAAACATAAAACCCGTGCTGGAAATGATCAAGCCCATTCTGGACGCCCGTCCGGAAATTTCGGAGGGCAAGCGCGTAATCGAGCGCCTTTCGGGCGGGATCGAGCTCAACAACGTCAGTTTCC
>DVMZ01000173.1 GCA_018714725.1 Candidatus Scatosoma pullistercoris | reverse complement strand
CGTATTTGTTGAGATTGGTCGTCACCTCGCGGATGCAGTTCTGCAGCCGGGAAATAATCCACTTATCCGCGGGCGAGAAATGCACCGACTCGATGTCGGGAATCGCTTTCCCCTCCGCGTTCATGAACACGAAACGGGACGCATTCCATAATTTATTGATGAAGTTGCGGCAGGATTCCACCTTGGTATCCGAATACCTGGTATCGTTTCCCGGCCCGACTCCCGTCAGGAGAGACAGCCGGAGCGAATCGGCGCCGTACTTTTCCACCACTTCCAGAGGGTCCACGCCGTTGCCCAGCGATTTGCTCATCTTTCTGCCCTGCGCGTCGCGGACCAGGCCGTGAATGAGCACGTCGCGGAAAGGCACTTTGCCGGTGTGCTCGATGCCGGAGAAAATCATCCTCGCCACCCAGAAGAAGATGATGTCGTACCCCGTCACAAGCACGTCGGTGGGATAGAAATAGCGGTAGTCCTCCGTCTTTTCGGGGAATCCGAGGGTCGAGAAGGGCCAGAGCGCGGAAGAGAACCAGGTATCCAGCACGTCCTCGTCCTGGCGGAGGCGCTTGCCGCCGCATGCGGGGCAGACCGTCGGATCCTCTTTCTCGCAGATGACTTCCCCGCAATCTTCGCAATACCACACGGGAATCCGGTGCCCCCACCAAAGCTGACGGGAAATGCACCAATCCCGGACGTTCTCCATCCAGTTGTAATAAGTCTTGGCAAACCGCTCGGGAACGAATTTCACTTTATTTTTCATGACGGCGGCGATCGCGGGTTTTGCGAGCGGCTCCATCTTCACAAACCACTGTTTGGAAACGATCGGCTCCACCGTCGAATGACAGCGATAGCAATGCCCCACGTTATGGACGTGCGGCTCCACCTTGACGAGATACCCGCCGGCTTCCAGATCGGCGACGATGTTCTTTCTCGCCACATACCTGTCCTGTCCCGCATACTTTCCCGCCAGCTCGTTCATCGAGCCGTCGTCGTTCATCACGCGCAGGATTTCCAGCCCGTGCCGGCGGCCCACTTCAAAGTCGTTGGGATCGTGCGCGGGCGTGATCTTCACGCAGCCCGTGCCGAACTCCATGTCCACATAATCGTCCGCGACGACGGGGATTTCCCGGTCGGTGAGGGGCAGACGGAGGGTTTTGCCGACCAAAGCGCGATACCGCTCGTCTTCGGGATTGACCGCCACCGCGGTGTCGCCCAGCATGGTTTCGGGGCGGGTGGTAGCCACGACCACTTCGCCGCTGCCGTCGGCAAACGGATAACGGATATGCCAGAACGAGCCCGCCTCTTCGGCGTACTCCACCTCCGCGTCGGAAAGCGCGGTTTTACAGCAGGGGCACCAGTTGATGATCCGGTCCCCCTGATAGATGAGTCCTTTGCGATAGAGGTTGACAAACACTTCGCGGACGGCGCGGGAGCACTTTTCGTCCATGGTGAACGCCTGGCGCGACCAATCGCAGGAAGCGCCGAGTTTCCGCTGCTGCAAAGTGATTCTGCCGCCGTACTGCTCCGTCCATTCCCAGGCGCGCTTCAGAAAGCCCTCGCGGCCGAGCGCCTGTTTGTTCAAACCTTCTTTCTTGAGCTTTTCGACGATCTTCACCTCGGTGGCGATGGAGGCGTGATCGTACCCGGGCAACCAGAGCGCCGCATATCCCTGCATGCGTTTGAACCGGATGAGGGTGTCCTGCATCGCAGCGTCCATCGCGTGCCCCATATGCAACTGTCCCGTGATGTTGGGCGGGGGCATCATAATGGTGAACGGAACTTTATCCGGGTCCACTTCCGCGCGGAAACAGCCGGATTTCTCCCATTCCGCATAAATTCTGTCCTCAAATTCCCCGGGATTGTACGTCTTTTGCATGTCCATGATCTGTCAAACCTCTTTAACCGCCGCTTTTCCGAAAAAAGCGTTATACTCTTTTATTATATTCCTTTTTCCGCCCGTTGTCAATTATTAACGCCGACTCATATGATATATTATTCTATTTTTTACGGCGTTTTTCCCCCACCGCGGGAGACGCCGCACGGAGAACTCTATGAAAAAAATTTCGGCAATCGCACTTTCCGCACTGTTTGCGCTGGCGCCTCTTTCCGCCTGCGGCGAGGACAGCGGACTCACGAAGCTCAGGATCAACGAGGTGACTCATTCCGTTTTCTATGCGCCGCTGTATCTCGCAGACGCGCTGGGATATTTTGAGGAAGAAAACCTCGAGATCGAACTCACCAACGGCGGCGGCGCGGACAATGTCATGGCGGCCGTGCTCTCCGGAGATTCGGACATCGGTTTCTGCGGCCCCGAAGCGGCGCTTTATGTGCTGATCGGCGGCTCCAACGACGTGCCCGCCGTGTTCGGCCAGCTCACCAAACGGGACGGCTCTTTCCTCGTATCGAGAGAGGACGAACCGGACTTTGAATGGACCGACCTCAAAGGCAAGGAAATCCTCGCCGGCAGACCGGGCGGCGTACCCGCCATGACGTTTGAATACATACTCAATCGGAACGGCCTGTACGACGGAACGGACGTCACGCTCAATTTCGACGTGCAGTTCAACCTCATGACCAGCGCTTTTGAAGCGGGAACCGGAGATTACTGCACCATGTTCGAGCCCGTGGCCTCCGAATACGAAGCCGCGGGAAAAGGCTATGTGGTGGCGTCCGTGGGCGAAGCCTCGGGCGAAGTGCCCTACACCTGCTTCATGGCAAAGACTTCCTGGCTGGAAAAACATGAGGAAGAGGCGGAAGGATTTCTCCGCGCCGTCATCAAAGCGCTGAAATATCTCGACGAAACGGACGCCGCCACGGCCGCGCCCTATCTCGTCCCCTATTTTGAATCCACTTCCGCCGAGTCCCTGGCGATCTCCATTGAAAGCTACCGCGCGATTGACGCCTGGCAGTCCGACCTCATGATGACGGAGGACGGATTCACCCGTTTGCAGGACATCATCGACAACGCCGGCGAACTCGAACGCCGCGTCGGATTCGACGAACTCATCGACAATTCCTACGCGCAACAGGCGTACAAAGACGTTTATAACTGATCCCCGAGGAACACCGGACGCCTTTTACGAGGTTGTCCGGCGTCCCGATTTTCCTCTCCGCGCGGTTCCGTCCGGCGCGGAACGCGGGAGTTTACATACTTACGGCGCGGAGAAGAACCGGTAATTCGACAAAGGTCAACCTTATGAAAGAAGTTTTACGATTTGATAACGTATCGATGCACTACCATACCAGACAGGGCGAGACCGCCGCCGTGGAAAACCTCGATTTTTCCGTTTCGGAAGGCGAATTCGCGGCGATCATCGGCCCTTCGGGCTGCGGAAAAACCACCCTTCTGTCGCTGGCCGCGGGGCTGTTGAAGCCCTCCGGCGGCCAGGTGAAAAACCAAGGAATCTCCTTCGGTTATATGCTTCAGAAAGACGAACTCTTCCCGTGGCGAACCATTGAAAAAAATATCTTTCTGCCCCTGGAAATCCAGAAAACCGACACGCCCGAACACCGGGCGCGGGCGCTTGCGCTTGCGGAAAAATACGGGCTGAAAGATTTTCTGAAAAACTATCCTTCCCAGCTCTCTGGCGGCATGCGGCAGCGCGCCGCGCTCATCCGCACGCTGGCGGTCGATCCGCAGGTCCTGCTTCTCGACGAGCCCTTTTCCGCGCTCGATTATCAGACCCGGCTCAGCGTCTGCGACGACGTCTACAGAATCATCCGCAGCGAACGCAAGACCGCCGTGCTCATCACGCACGACATCAGCGAAGCCATTTCCGTGGCCGACAAAATCATCGTCCTGTCCCGCCGCCCCGCGCGCGTGACGGCCGTGCATATGCTGGATTTTCCCGAAAACGAACCGCTGAAACGGAGGGAAAACAAGGAATTTTCCACCTGGTTTGAACTTTTATGGAGGGAACTCAACAAATGAAAAAGCATCCGGAATATTCCAAAGAACATCTTCTTTACCTGAACAGACTCAAACGCAACAACATCCTGGTGCACGCCGTGCGAATCGCCGTGCTCCTCGCCTTTCTCCTCCTTTGGGAACTCTCCGCCCGCTTCGAGTGGATCAATCCCTTCATCACCAGTTCCCCCTCCCGCATCTGGGACACCGTCGTTTCGCTCTATAAAAACGGCACCCTCTTTTACCATGTGGGCACCACGCTCTGGGAAACGCTGCTCGGATTTTTCATCGCGGTCGTGCTGGGTTACGGCATTGCGCTGCTGCTGTGGTGGAGCGAAGGATTCCGCAAGATCGCGGAGCCCTATCTCGTCGTGCTGAACGCGCTGCCCAAAATCGCGCTCGGCCCGCTGATCATCATCTGGTGCGGCACGGGCAGCAAACCCATCGTGTTCATGACCATCCTCATCGGGCTCATCGTCGCCATCCTGAACATGCTGAACGGGTTCATGGAGACGGACGAGAACAAAATCCTGCTCCTCCGCTCCATGGGGGCGGGAAAGCGGCAGATTCTCACCAAACTGGTCGTGCCCTCTTCCCTGCCCGCCTTTATCTCCATGCTCAAAATCAACGTGGGCATGGCCTGGATCGGCTCGGTGATGGGCGAATACATGGTCTCCAAAGCGGGAATCGGCTACCTGATCGTCTACGGCGGCCAGGTGTTCAAGCTCGACCTCGTGATGACGGCTGTCGTCATTCTCTGCCTGTTGGCGGCAGGCATGTACGCGATCGTCGCGCTGGTCGAAAAAGCGGTGATCAAAAATACCCGCTGAATTTTCCGCCGTCTCTTCCGTTTTTCCGGAATTTTTCCGGCAGGCGTCTGCGCCCCGTAACCCGGCCGACGTTTTTGCATCTCCGTTCTGCCGCCGTTTACTTCCGCCTCTTCGCAGAAGCCCTCACGCCATACCTGCCTACCCGGAAAGGGCCGATTCCGGCGCTCCGACGAACAAAGAAAAAACCAAAAAGCGGGCACTTGCCCGCTTTTTTCACGCCCTGCCCCGGCAAACGACTCCGCTGCACCGACCAGTTCCTTTCTGCTCCGGCTTTGTCAGGAAGACAAAGAAGCGGGACGCGCTTTTTCCGGGCGCACCAGGCCCAGAAGCTCTCTGGCGGCGGCGGAAAGCGGATACTGAGGATTGTAAACGACGGAAACCACCCGTTCGGGAATGGGCGAGACCAGGGAAATCCCGACGATCTCCCCCGCTTTCAAGGCCGGCTGCGCCAGCTCTTCCGGCACAAATCCGATTCCTAAATTTCTCTTGATGAAGGGGATGATCAGATCGGCGGTGTTCAGTTCGATCTCCGGGCGGAATTCCAGGCCCGCCGCCGCGAACACTCCCTGATAAAACATATAAGTGGTGGACGCATTGCGGCTGCTGGAAATGAGGGGATATTTTCTCAGTTCTTTCAGATCATAACTTCCGCGCGCCAGCTCGCTGTACCGCGCATTTCCGACCAGAATGTCGCGGAAGGTGCTGACGGGCGTGCATTTGAGCGGCTCGGGCACTTCTGCCGGAGAAGCGACGAACGCGAAATCCGACCGGCCGATCGCCACATTCTCGATCGCCTGCGTCGTGGAAACATTGGTCACCTTCAGCCGGATCTGCGGATAGCGGTCGTGGAAGGTACCCAGTTTTTCCAGCAGGAAACAATGCAGGGAAGTCTCCGTGGCGCTCACATAGACGCTGCCCCCGCGCAAAGACGTCTTGCCCACCAGCTTTTCCTCCCCGCGCAAAATCCGTTCGTAAGCGGGCGCGACGTAAGAATACAGCAATTCCCCTTCCGCCGTCAGCGTCACTCCGCGTTTATCCCGCTCGAACAGCCGGCATTCCAGGTCCCGTTCCAGCATTTTCACCGTGCGCGTCACGGTGGGCTGACTGGTCATCAGAACATCCGCCGCGCGCGTAAAATTCCGGTGTTTTGCCACATAATAAAATACACGATAGTAATCCAAGCTGGTCAGCATCTCTCCCTCGCTTCGGGGGATTTCTCTTCTGAAAAACAGTTCCGGCACCGCCCTCTTTTGTAGTCAGTTCCGGTCTGTTTTTCTTCGGGCGGTCCCTTCCGGTTCCCCGCTTTCCGTTTCATTCCGATCCCCTTATTTTCAGTATAACGTGCACGCGCGCGCATTGTCAAGCATTTATGATAAAATATTTGTATGACTGTCATAAATTTTTGATATGTAAATTCACCCGTCAATCCATTTTACAAAACGCGAAAAAAAGGGTATAATAACGCACGGGGAAAACGAGGAGGAACCGTTGAAAGACCGGATCGGCCCCGGAAAGGCGGGAATTTCCGCAAGCTGAAAGGGCTTCGGGAATAAGCGCAAAGCGCATTTCGCCTTCCCGGACAACCGCCTGACGGAGAGAAATCACTCAGCCGGAGCAGAGTAAAGCTGTACCGATCGGCATTGCTTTCAAATTTTTTACGGAGATCAATCTATGGAAGAATCTTCCTCCGACCGGCAATCGGCTCTTTTTTTCCGCATATTTCCCGTGCTTGTCCTCGGTTTTGCGGGCGGCTTTTTCGACTCCTACACCTATGTGGCGAGGGGCGGCGTATTCTGCAACGCGCAGACCAGCAACCTTCTGCTGATGATTCTGGGCCTGGCGTCCGGACGCGGGGTGTCGTCCTTCCGGTATCTGGTTCCCGTCGCCTTTTTCGTCGTGGCGATTTTTCTGGAAAATCTGACCTCGCGCGTCGCCTACCGACAGGCGAAGCGCAAAGGCACCGATCCGGACACGGCGGAATTCTTTTATCATCTGGCCGTCCTCGTCACCGAAATCCTGTTTCTGACGGCCGTGGGGCTGATTCCCGTTTCCTTTCCGGACATTCTTCCCAACGCATTGGTCTCTTCCGTGGCGGCCATGCAATTCAATGCCTTCCGCACCATGCGCGGCATTCCTCTGTCCACGGTTTTCTGCACCAACAATCTGCGGATGTTCAGCGGTCATGTCTTTTCCGCCGTCGCAGATCACGATAAATCATCGCTCAAAAAAGCGGGGAAATACGTTCTCTTCATCGCCTGTTTTCTTGCGGGCGTAGCGGCCGGATATTTTCTCACCGTATGGACGATGCAATACGCAATCCTGTTCATTTCCGCACTGTTTGCCCTGCTTTGCCTGTGGGCGCTCTGCGCCCGGCGCGCCGTTTTGCGCTCCGCTCCGGCAGCTTCGGAATTTTCGGCGGAATGACGGAAAAGGAGGTACCATGTTTTCATCTTTACTGCTCGCGAACGATCTCGGAGAACTGATGAACGAAGAACTGCTGCCCGATCCCGTGCCGTTATTCGGCAGCCTGTTCGGGGACAGATTCCTGGTCAACCCGAGTTTCCGGACGGCGTTTTTCCTGACGCTGACCGTACTGGTTCTGTCGCTTCTATTCCGCTTCCTGATTTTCCCGAGATTCAAAAAAGTTCCGGGCGCCTTTCAGGCGATGATGGAAAAATTCTGCGAAACCGCCGAAGGCATCGTCAACGACAACAGCACGAGAAGCAGGTTATTCCTCGGCGCTTTTGCCTTTTCCAGCTGGATCTACATAGGGCTCGGCACCCTGTGCGAACTGCTGGGCATCCGCGCGATTCTCGTCGATCTCAACGCCTGCATCGCCCTGGCCGTCACCGCCTATGCCATTATGCTCTACGGCGGCATCCGATATAACAAGCTCCGGGGGCTGGGCAGCGTTCT
>DVMZ01000024.1 GCA_018714725.1 Candidatus Scatosoma pullistercoris | reverse complement strand
GTCCTTTCCTATTGCGATGAGTGCGGACTCTTTCCGTTCGGTATCGTCAATGCCCCTGTGCGCAAAGGGAAAAACCTTGAATATGTATTGTATCTGAAAAATACATCGGCCGGAGCATGTTCCGATTCGGTGATTTTGGAAAAAATACGAACGTTGCTGAAACAATATGCACAGGGAAATCTGAAATGACTGCCGTTATCGGATCGGCAGAGACGGAGACGAATGGGATGAGGGTCGGAATCATAGCGAACAAAGCAAAAGTAACAGATGCCGGCGTGATTGCGGGACTTGCAAAGTACCTGCGTGATCGCGGATACGAAACGGTTGTTTTCGGTACGAATGAACAGATCGACGGCACGGACGTCGTGATCGTACTCGGAGGAGACGGCGCCATTCTCCATGCAGCCGTAGTCGCCGCGAGAAAGAATATTAAAGTCATCGGCATCAATTACGGAACTTTGGGCTTTCTGACGGAATACGAAAAGGAAGAAACGGAACGGGTTGCAGAACTGCTTGAAAAATTGCGCGGCGGGGATTGTCAGGTACTCCGGCGCACGATGCTGGAACTCCGGGTTGACGGAAAGAGTTATTACGGTCTCAACGAAGTCGCCTTTCAGCGCGATTACGCCGGAGCGTCCCAGATTGTCCGCCTCGAAGTTTTCCGAAACGGAAAAGAGAGCGGTGAATTTGTCGGCGACGGCATTCTTTTGAGCACGCCCACCGGTTCTACGGCTTACGCTTTGAGTGCGGGCGGCGCGCTTCTGATCCCGGAAGTTCCCGTTTTCATGATTACGCCGGTTTGCGCGTTTTCTCTCAATACGCGGGCGGTCGTGTTTCCCGATACGGATAAGTTTTATGTGAAGGTCACAAAAGGCAGAGTATTGTTGCTCATCGACGGAAAACAGGTTTCGACACTGGAAAAGGAAATGAGTGCCGAAATCGTAAAAGCGCCGTTTACGGCCGATTTTCCCGTAACGGGCGACGCCTGCTTTTTGAAAAAGTTGCGAGCAAAATTAAACCAATGAAGGAGAATTGAAATGTTGAGAACGGCAAGGCACGCCAAAATTCTGGAAATTATTTCCCAGAAAGAGATTGAGACGCAGGAAGAACTGTGCGCGGAACTCAATAAACTGAATTATGTAGTCACGCAGGCGACGATTTCACGGGATATAAAGGATTTACACCTGTTCAAGATTTCCGGGATCGAAAAGAAATATCGCTATGCCTACATAAATGACAGCGAGGGTGAAATTTCGCCCAAGATGAAAAATTTATTCCGGGATTGCGTAGTCGCGGTCAAGAGCGCGCAGAATATGGTGGTCATCAAGACGCTGACCGGGAATGGCCCGAACGCGGGGACCGTGGTGGATAAGCTCAATTATCCCGAAATCGTCGGTTCCGTGGCGGGAGACGACACGCTTCTGATCGTCTGTGAAAGCAATGACGCCGCAGCGGCTGTCATCGAAAAGATCAACGACTTTATGAAATAACGTATTCCGAGGCACGCAGCTGGTATGTTGTCCAGGCTTACCATCAAAAATGTGGCGCTGATCGACAGCGCCGAAATCGAATTCGGAAAGGGGCTGAATGTCCTTTCCGGTGAAACCGGGGCGGGGAAATCGGTGATTCTCGATTCCGTCAATTTTGTGTTGGGCGCAAAAGCTGATCGAACGATGATCCGCTACGGAGAAACGGAATGTATGGTAAAGGCCGAGTTTTCCGTACCGGAAAACAGTCGCGCCGTGCAGATTCTTCGGGATATGGATATTGAAACGGAGGGAGATATCATTATCTCCCGCCGTTTCAGTGAAACAGGAAAAAACAGTATTAAGGTCAACGGCAATACGGTGACGGCTTCCATGCTTCGTTCCGTAACGGATAATCTCGTGGATGTGCACGGACAGAGCGAACATTTTTTTCTGCTGAAAGAATCCAATCAGCTGCGTACCCTGGACGGCGTGGCGGGGGCGGCGCTCGGCCCCCGGAAAGCAAAACTGGAATCCCTTCTGAAAGAGCGCAGACAGATAGCGCAGCAGATCGCTCTGATCGGCGGGGACGAAAAAGAGCGGGGGCGCAGGCTGGATATTCTGAAATTTCAGATCGGGGAGATCGAATCGGTCGGAATAAAAGACGGCGAAGAGGAAGAACTGCTTGTCCGCCGCAATAAAATCAATCATCTCGAAAAAATTATATCGGCCGTGCAGGAGGCTTCCGAAGCATTGACCGGGGAACGCGGTGCGATGGACGGGCTGAACGGGGCAAAACGCGCGATGAATTCCGTTTCCGGACTGGATGAAGAATATCGGGCGATTTGCGATCGTCTGGAAAGCCTTTCGCTGGAAGCAGATGACATCGCCGAGACGATTTCCGACCTTGCTTCCGGTTTGTATTTTGACGAGGAAGAGGCGCAGGAGACGGAAAACCGACTGGACGCCATCCGGACGTTGAAGCGCAAATACGGCGCGGATAAGGAAGAGATTGACCGCTATCTCGCAAAATGCCGCGAAGAATATGATCTTCTTTCCGACAGTGAAGGAAAATA
>DVMZ01000172.1 GCA_018714725.1 Candidatus Scatosoma pullistercoris | reverse complement strand
GCCGCGACATAGCGGCTGCCCGAGATAGTGATGCGTTGCCAAATTTCGATACCCGTTGACGGGTGTGCCGGCAACTAAACCCTTTTAGGGTATGTGCAAACTACCAGTTCACTGGTGGTTTTGAATTTATTTCTGAAAATCCACAGAGGCACGGGAGCATTCCGGTCGGTCTTACGGCTGTTGAAAATCTTTCGGCACGGCAGGAAAGGCAGTTTTCGGCTTCTCCGGGCGGGAAAAACAAAAAAATCCTTGTTTTTTGCGAAAAAAAAGAGGAAAAGGGCGGGGAAAAATCGTATATATTATTGTTAAATTGTCGGGAACTGTCAGATGCCGCTTTCCGGGGGCGTTTTTTTGTACGTTCTGCACTCCGGAAACTTCGGAGTTTCCCGAGATTCCGGAGTGCCTAAGATTTCCCCGCAATGCCGGAAAAGCTCTGTCCTTTTTTGAAATTCCGGAAAAGTCGGGGAGAGCGGACAAATAAGAGCGGGCAAATACAAGTGCAGGAGGCGAGTTAGGGCCGGAAGATCGGACGGGTGTCCGGGCCCGGCGGGCCGGGAACGGGAAAGGACGGCAGCCCGAAAAAGGAGGAGGAAGATGACGGAAGGACGTCCTGTAAAGGAACGGACGTACGAAATGGAATCGCGCTATCTTTCCCCGTACGCGAAGAAATCCGCAGAGACGGCGGGGCGGGCGAGGAAGGAGGTGCCCTGTGCGTTCCGCACCGATTTTCAGCGGGACAGGGACAGGATTATTTACAGCAATTCCTTCAAGCGCCTGAAAAACAAGACGCAGGTGTTTTTTGCGCCGGAAGGGGATCATTACATCACCCGGCTGACGCACACCCTGGACGTGGCGCAGATCGCCCGTGCCATCGCCCGCGCGCTCGCTCTCAACGAGGATCTGGCGGAAGCGATTGCGCTCGGCCATGATCTCGGACATACCCCCTTCGGACATGTCGGAGAACGGGTGCTGGACAAGCTGTCTCCCTCCGGATTCGAGCACAATGTTCAATCCCTTCGGGTGGTGGACGTCATCGAGAAGGACGGACGCGGGCTGAATCTGACGGCGGAGGTCCGGGACGGGATTTTACAGCATAAGAGTTCCGGACATCCCGCCACTCTGGAAGGCGTCGCCGTATCCCTGGCCGATCGGATTGCCTATATCAATCATGACATCGAGGACGCGATCCGGGCGGGGATCCTCAAAGATTCCGATCTGCCTAAAAACGCGGCGGAAGTGCTGGGACATGCCACGCGGGAGCGCATCAACACCGTCATCACCGATATTTATCTCCGTTCCGCGGGTACGGACGGCGTGCATATGTCGGAAAATGTGGCGGACGCGATGAACGAACTGCGTTCCTTCATGTTCCGGAATATTTATTCTCTGACCAACAAATCCATGCAGGACAGGGCGGAGAGAATGCTGACGGCGATGTACGGATATTTTCTCAGATATCCCGAGCGTCTGCCGGAGCAGTATCTCGCTCTGGCCGAAAACGCGCCGAAAGAACAGATCGTCTGCGATTATCTTTCGGGAATGACGGACAGGTATGCGATCGGCGTGTTTGAAGGATTGTTTATTCCCGAAACTTTTTCCCTGGGAGGTGTTACGGTATGAGCGGCGGGAGAGGCATCGATCCCCGCTATATGCAGGAACTCAAACAAAAAAACAACATCGTGGAGGTGATCGGCAACTACGTCGCGCTGGACCGGAAGGGCGGAAACTACTGGGCCTGCTGTCCCTTTCATCATGAAAAGACCCCGTCTTTTGCCGTAAACGAAGCCGATCAGTTTTATCACTGTTTCGGCTGCGGCGTTTCCGGAGACGTGGTGAAATTTGTGCAGGAAATGGAATCCACTGATTTCATGGGCGCCGTCCGCATTCTCGCCGCGCGTGCGAAAATGCCGGTGCCCGAAGGAGATTTCGACAACGAACGGGCGGCGGAGCTCAAACGCAAGCGGGATACCATGGTGAAAATTCTGCTGGACAGCGCGAAGTTTTATCTCGCCAATCTGTACGGCGGAAGCGCGCAGGCACACCTGGAATACATTTCCCGCCGCAAACTTTCCCCCACCACGGTGAAGAAATTCGGGCTGGGCGCTTCGCTCGATTTCTATTCCCTGCCCGATTATCTCGCGGGAAAGGGATATACCAGAGAGGAACTGACCGACAGCGGCGTTCTGACCGAATCGAAAAACGGAAAACTCATCGATTCCCAGGGCGGAAGGCTGATTTTTCCCATCATCAACGCCTTTGACGAAGTGGTGGCGTTCGGCGGCAGACTGCTGGAAAAAGCCGATTTCGCCAAATACAAGAACACCAAGGAAACGATGGTGTTCAACAAGAGCAAAACCCTCTATAACATCAATCTTCTCAAAAAACTCAAGCGCGAACAGACCATCCGCGAAGTGATCGTCGTCGAGGGATACATGGATACAATTTCCCTGTATCAGGCGGGATTCAGAAACGTCGTCGCTTCCATGGGTACCTCGTTGACCAAAGACCAGGCGAGGTTGGTCAAGCGGTATTCGGAGAACGTGCTCATCAGTTACGACGGGGATTTCGCGGGACAGAAGGCGGATCTGAGGGGACTGGAAATTCTCAAAGACGAAAATCTGAACGTAAAAGTGGTGCCGCTGCCGGACGGGCTGGACCCGGACGATGTGGTCAAACAGGGCGCGGACGCCTACCAAAATTGTCTGGACGCGGCCATGCCGCTCATCGATTATAAAATCCATTCCCTCGAACAGAAATACGATCTTGGAAAATCGGAGGAAAAGCGGGCTTTTCTTTCGGAAGCGCTGAAGGTGGTCCGCACGGCGGAGAGCGAAAGCGAGAAAGAGGACCTTCTCAAAAAGCTGCGCGAAAAGACGGGAATCACCTATCAGTCCCTGGAACGGGATCTGCACAATTTGCCCGCGGAGCGGAAACAGACGGAAATTTATCTGCCGCCTCCTTCGGAAACGGGTGCGGACAAGTATAAAAAAGCGGCGCGGTTTGTGCTGGCGGCAAAACTTTTTTCCGCTCCCTATGCGGAAAATTGCGACTTTGAAGGTATCGAATTTGACGATAATGTGCATAAAATCATAGCGGAATATATTTCTGCCTGCGCCCGCAACGGGGACAGAGTGCGCCCTTCGGAACTCTTCGAGATTCTGGACGAGGACAGTCCGGAGTTCAACGAGATCCTCGATCTCAACTACGGGGACAAGCTGTCCGGGCCGGTGGCGGAGCGGTTTTTCCGCGACAGCGTCCGCACGCTGGAAGAGGAGAACCTGCGGGACAGAATCGAACGGTACAAACGTCTTTTCGAGACGGAGCGGGACGCGGAAAAGCGCAAGGAAATCGCCCGCGAAATCAACGAATACACCAAACGGCTCAAAAGAAACGGCGGCGGAAAATAAACGGCGGCCGTTCCGGTATCAAACGGAGGATAAAACATGGTATCCGAGCAGAAACTCAATGAAATTTTAGGCGGTATCATCAACAACTACAAAATGAAAGGGTGCATTTCCACCAACGCGCTTTGCGACATCATGGAAAAGTACGACACCAACCCCAACCAGATCGATTATATTTACAAATCCCTAGGCGAAGCGGGCATTCAGATCGTGGACGAGGACGAGCGGGACAAGGAATTGTTTGAACAGGCGCTTTCCGACATCGGCCTGGACGACCCCGTCAAGATGTATCTCAAAGATATCGGCAAAGTGCCGCTGCTTTCCGCGGACGAGGAGATCGAGCTGGCTCAGCACATGCAGGACGGGGACGAGGCCGCGAAAAAACGGCTTTCCGAAGCCAACCTCCGGCTGGTGGTGTCGATTGCAAAGCGCTATGTCGGCCGGGGCATGCTCTTTCTCGATCTCATTCAGGAAGGCAATCTGGGACTGATGAAGGCGGTGGAAAAATTCGATTATCAGAAAGGATTCAAGTTCTCGACGTATGCGACCTGGTGGATCCGTCAGTCGATCACCCGCGCGATCGCCGATCAGGCGCGTACCATCCGTATCCCCGTGCATATGGTGGAGACCATCAACAAACTCACCCGGGTTTCCCGCATTCTGTTGCAGGAATACGGCCGGGAACCCACTCCGCGGGAAATCGCGGAAAAGATGGGGGTCTCGGAAGAGCGGGTGTGCGAAATCCAGAAGATCGCGCAGGATCCCGTCTCTCTCGAAACGCCGATCGGCGAGGAAGAGGACAGCCACCTGGGCGATTTCATCGAGGACGAAAAGACGACCACCCCCAGCGATTCGGCGGCGTTCACCATGCTGAAAGAACAGCTCCTGAACGTGCTCGACACCCTGACCCCGCGCGAGGAGAAAGTGCTCCGGCTCCGCTACGGCATCGACGACGGCAAACCCCGCACCCTGGAAGAGGTGGGCAAGGAGTTCAACGTCACGAGGGAGCGTATCCGCCAGATCGAAGCGAAGGCGCTGAGAAAGCTCCGGCATCCTTCGAGGAGCAAGAAACTCAAGGATTTTCTGGACTGAACCGATGTATACCAAACGCATCGGAACGCTGTGTTCGCTGTTGGAACCCGCGGAGGTCTTCGCGGACGTGGGGTGCGATCACGGTTACTGCACGGAATACATGCTCGGAAATTCCCTCTGCAAAAAAGCGGTGTTTTCGGACATCAGCAAAGGCAGTCTGGCCAAGGCGGAGCGCCTGCTCGCCGGCTACATATCCTCCGGCCGGGCGATCGGGGTGCTGGGAGACGGGTTCTGCGGCCTGCCGCGTGCGGACGAAGTGCTGATCGCGGGCATGGGCGGGCACGAGATCGTCGGGATTCTCTCCCATCCCCTTTACGGCTATCTGCCGGAAAAATTTGTCTTTCAGCCCATGCACAACGCGGACTGTCTCAGGCGGTATCTCGTGGGCGCGGGGGCGTTTCTCGAACGGGACTTCACCTTCCGCGACGGCAAGTTCTACGACGTCGTCAAGGGCCGGCGCCTGAAAGCGGGCGAGGCCGCGCAGGCGTATACGCCCGAGGAATACGAGTTCGGCAGGGAAAATCTGCGGGAACGTCCGGCGGACTTTCTCGAACGTACCCGCCGCCGGCTTGCCGCGGTCGAGGAATACCTCAAAGAGGAGCGGCTCGGCGAGGAGAGCCGCGCGCAGCTGCTGGAACGCAAAAAACGACTGGAAGGAGTGCTCGGCGATGAAACTGAATGAAATTTACGCTCTGCTCGACGCGCCTGCGCCCAGGGCATTGAGCGACGAATACTGCGCGAAATACGGCGCTTACGACAACAGCGGCGTATTGATCGATACGGGCGCGGACATCGGAAAAATCCTCTTTTCCCTCGACCTGTCCGCGGCGGCGGTGCGGGAAGCGGAAAAAGCGGGCGCGAATCTGATCGTGACTCATCATCCCGCGATTTATTCCAGAATCGGCAATATCCGGGTCGGGGATCCGCTGGGCGCCAAGCTCGCGGCCTGTCTCAGAAACGGCATTTCCGTCGTCTCCATGCACCTCAATCTGGACGCGGCGGCGGGAGGAATCGACGATTGCCTGATGCAGGGGGTCCGCGGGGCGACGGGTGCGGCCGGAACGGCAAAGCCCGCCGTGATGCAGCCGCTGAGCGGAGAAGGTTGCGGTTACGGCCGGGCCTACGGCGTCCGGGAACTGCCGCTGTCGGCGTTTGCGGAAGCGGTGAAAACCGGACTGGGCGCCCGCCGGGTCGAGGTGTACGGCCGGGCGGAACGGAAAATATGCCGCGCGGCCAGTTTCTGCGGCGCGGGCGCGGGAGAGGATTCGCTGGAATTTGCCCTGCGCGAAGGCGCGGACGTCGTCGTGTCGTCCGACTTCAAACATCACATTCTGACGCTTGCGTCGGAAACGGGGCTGGCGGTGGTGCAACTCACCCACTATGCCTCGGAAAATTACGGCTTTGAAAAATATTATCGCAAAATCCGCGGGCAGGCGGGCGTGCCGTGTGTGTTCCATACGGACGAAGAACTGCTCTGACGGGAGGAGTGAATTATGGATTTGCAGGCAATTTTGAACTATCAGGAAATCGACAAGCGGCTGTATGCGCTGGAACGGGAACTTGCGGGCTGCGAGGAGCGCAAGGAATACGTCAAGGCGAAAAAATTCCTCGAAACGGCGGCGGACAAACTGGACGGTTACGACGCGAAGGCGACGCAGCTGAAAAACGAGGCGATCGAACTGACCAAAAAATACCTGAGAATGGAGGACACGCTGAAGGATTTCGCCCACATCGACGAATTGGTGGCGGGCGGCGCGGACATCGCGTTCTATAAAAAGAGCGCGCTCTCCCTTTCCGATCAGCTGAAGAAGATCAAGGCGGATCTCGCGACGCTTACGGCGGCAATCAACGCGACGCACGACGAATACCAGAAACTGAAAAAGCAGGTGATCGCGATGCAGAAGCAGTACAAGGACGCCTACGAGAAATACAATGCCGTCAAGGCCTCCAAAGAGGGAGAACGCAAGGCGATCGAGGCGGAGTTGCAGGTCGCCGGAAAGGAAATTCCCGCTCAGGTGATGGAAAAATACAAGATCAAGCGGAAGGAAAAGGTGTTCCCCGTCGTCGGAAAACTCAAAGACAACCGCTGTCCCTTCTGCGGAATGGAACCCCCGCTTGCCGCGCGCGGCAAACTCAGCGGCGGCGGCGTCATCGAATGCGAGAACTGCCGCAGGATTATTTACGAATAATTTTCTGCGCTCCGGCCGGAAGCCCGCAAGTCCGGGAGTATTCAAAGTCCGGTTTTGCGCGGCAAGGAAAAATTTTCTGTTTCCGTCACATTGCGGGGGCGCGGCGCATATCATGATATGTGCAGAAAATTATCGCAAAAATCAATCTGAAATCCATTGAGGACAACGCGCGGGCGTTCCGGGCGCTGACGGGGACGAAACTTTGCGCGGTGGTGAAGGCGGACGCTTACGGCCACGGCGCGGAAGCGGTGGCCTGTGCGCTGAGCGGCGAAGCGGACATGTTCGCGGTGGCGCTGCTCGACGAGGCAAAGGCGATCCGGACGGCGGCCTGCGGCAGACCCGTCCTCGTGCTGACGCCCCCCTCGGACGAAGCCATGGCCGACGAACTCATCGTCAACGGATTCATCGCTTCCGTGCCCGATCTGAAAACGGCGGAACTTATCTGTCGGGAAGCCGGAAGGCTGGGGCGCCCGGCAAGGGCGCATTTGCAGGTGAACACCGGGATGAACCGATACGGTATGAACGCGTCCGTGCTGGGAAAAGTCTGTAAATTTCTCAGAAGTTGTCCGCTTGTCAGCACGGAGGGGCTGTATTCCCATCTCTGTTCCCATTCCCGCGAACAATCGGAAAGACAGCGCCTGCTGTTTGTCCGGATGCGGGAAATCTGCCGGCGGTATTTCCCCGACGTCTGCTGTCATCTCTCCGCGACCTACGGCGCGTTGCTCGGAAGGGAATTTGCGTTCGACATGGTGCGGATCGGCCTGGGATTGTACGGATATCTCCCGGCCGTGGCGGAGGGCGCGGAGACGGGCATAAAAGCGGTCGGCCCGCGTCTGAAAAAGGCCATGAAAGTCTATGCGCAGGCGGCGCAGAGCCGGAAATACTCTTTCGGAGAACAGGGATACAGCTCTCCCGAAAACGAGCGGGAAAACCTGCCGGAGCGGCTCACCGTATGGCGGGTGGGGTATGCGGACGGATTTTTCCGGAAGCGTAAGAACGGCATGGCGGGCGCGGAAAAAAATCTCTCACCGCTGTGCATGGACGCCTGTCTGCGCCGGGGCGGCAGCCGTCCGGGGGCGATGACGCCCGTCATGACGGACGCGGACAAAACCGCGGAGGCGCTCGGGACCATTTCCTACGAGGTGCTCTGTTCGGTGACCCGGAGGGCGGAGTTTGCGTATGATTACCGATAAATTTTCATTTGCCGATACATTCCGGTTTGTGGAGAGGGAAGAGCGTTCCGCCGCGGAAAGGAAGGCTTCCCTCCGCCGGACGATGAAGGAACGGCGCGGGGAAAACGAAAACCGGGACGTGAAGGAAACGCTGCTGCTGGAAAACTTTTTGAGAACGGAGGCGGCGGGGAAAGAGAGCTTTCTGGTTTATCTTTCCTTTTCTTCCGAAGCGCCGACGGACAAGCTCGTCGAAACCCTGCTGGCTCAAGGCAGACGGGTGTACTGTCCCCGCATGGCGGGAGAGAGCATGGAAGCGGTCGCGTGGAAGGAGGATTTCACCCTTTCGCCCCGCGGGATCCGGGAGCCGGTCGGCGAGCCGTTTTCGGGAAAAATAGACGTGGCGGTGCTTCCCCTTCTCGCCGTGGACGAAAGGGGGGTGCGGCTGGGATACGGCGGCGGATGTTACGACAGGTTTCTCGCCGCCCATCCCGAAACTTTTCCGCTGGCTTACTGTTTCGATTTCCAGATCGTGCGCGAGGTGCCCGAGGAGCCGTTCGACCGCCGCGCCGCGCTCATCGTCTCGGACAAGCGGATTCTTGTTCCCGGCGGGAAATTTTCGGATTCCGGGGGCAAATCCGGGGACAAATGAGGTCGGAAAGAAAGGTGAAAAATAGCCGACTGCCGTCGGCCGGAAGCCCGGGGCCGGGACGGCGCCGGAGAGACGCAAGGGCGAGAGAAAAGTAACCAGGGTTGAGACGAGCGGAACGCCCGGCCGATCGGAGCCGATACGGCTGTCGCGTCTGTTACGCCTGTTACGGACGGGACAAAAGAAAAAATAACATCAAAAAACGGAGGATAGTATGTCCGGATTCAAGACAAAATGGAAGGTATTCTGGAGAATCGTGCGCGAATGTTTTCTGCGTTCGCTGACGCCGGGGCTGATGTATTTCGTCGCCAGCCTCGTGATGCTGACGGTGTATTCCAAGGGCATGAGCCTGGCGGCGCAGATGGCCTGGGCGGTTGTGTGCGGCGTGGTGGCGATTGCCTACAACGGTCTGCTCATGTGGGTGTGCGGCGGAACGCACTACGAAATGCTGGTTTCGGGGAACATGAAACGCCGTTCCGCCATGCAGACGGGCGGGGAGCTGAATATTTCCAGCTATAAGTTTGAAAAGGAATACCGCCCCTGGAAGGGGTTTGCGATCGGCGGGTTTGTCGCCGTGTTGGTCGTGATCGGCAGCATTGCGTTCGGTTGCAATCAGGAAGCCCTGGTGGCGTTTGCGAAGGATTCCGAAGCGGGGCTCAGCCGCGGACTTGCCTTTTTGTCCCTGGTCTTCTATCTGTTTGCGGGCTGGGTGCTTCTGCCCCTGCTCGAGCTCAACGCCACGGGCACCGCGGTCAGCTTTTTCGTCGGCTGCGCAGTGGCGCTGCTCCCGATTCTCGTGTCGGGCGGAATGTACATCGCGGGCGCCTACGGCCGGAGAAACAAGACGGTCCGCCAGCAGGAGATCGCGGCCCGCGCGGCGGCGGAAGAGGCCAATAAGCCCAAGAAAATCAACTACGGCGGACTGCCGGGCACCAAGCCCAGAAAGAAGAAATAATGCCGGCAGGCTTCCCGGTTTTCCCGGAAAGGGACAGGCAGGGGAGAGATCAGAAACACAGGGAGCAGGATATGCGCATTATCGGCGGTACATACAGGAGCAGGGTGCTTGCGGAGTTTCCCGGCGAAGAGGTGCGGCCCACGGCGGACCGTGTGAAGGAATCGCTGTTCAACATTCTTTCTCTGAAAATTTACGGGGCGCGGGTGCTGGACCTTTTCTGCGGGAGCGGCGCGCTGGGGCTGGAATGCCTTTCCCGCGGCGCGAAAGAGGTCGTTTTCAACGACGCCGCGCGGGAAAGCGTGAAATTGCTGGAAAAGAATCTGCGCATTCTCGGAATTTCCCCCGGATCAGCCGTAAAAATACATACGGCGGACTATTCCGTCTGTCTGGACGGGCAGACGGGAAAGTTCGACCTGATTTTTCTCGATCCGCCGTACCGTTTCGGGTACGGCAGTTCCGCATTGAAAAAGATTGCGGAGAAGGGACTGCTCGGCGACGGCGGCGTCGCGGTGTACGAGCGCGATCGCCCGTTCGGCGAAGAGGTGGACGGGCTGGAAAAATATGACGAGCGCAAATACGGGAAAACCTGGCTTTCATTTTTCCGCATGGCGCCGCGGAAGGAGTGAAATGGCGATGCAGGCAGGCGTTCAGAAGAGAAAATGCGTGTTCGCGGGGTCGTTCGACCCGCCGACGATCGGCCACAAAGCGATGATCGAAGATTGCCTTGCGCTCTTTGACGAAGCGGTCGTGGCGGTCATGGTCAATCCCGGGAAACGGCCTTGTTTTCTTCCGGAAGAACGGGTGGAAATGCTCCGGCGGATGTTCCCGGACGAGCCTCGGATCCGGGTGATGACTTTCGGCGGAACGGCGGCGGAGCTTTTAAGGAAGGAAAACACCCGCATTTATGTCCGCGGCGTGCGCAGTGCCGTGGATTTCGAGTATGAAAACGCCGATTTCTTCGCTTCCGCAAAGCTCGATCCGGACATCTTGCCCGTTTATCTGCCCTGCCGTCAGGAACTTCTGCACGTCACCTCCACGGCCGCCAGGGCCTGTCTGCGCTTTTCGGCGCCGACGGACGCATTCCTGACGCCGGAAGTCCGGGCGTACATCGACGGGCTGAAAGATAAAAAACGCTGAACGACTGAACAATCCGGGCGGAAACGGGAAGAAAAACGCGGCGGGCGCAAAGGACGGAGCGGCCCCGGAAAAAACAGAAAACACCCCAAAAGGACAAAAGGGCAAAAAGACAGAAGAGAAAGAGCAGGCAAAAAAGGAACCGAGGAGTCAGATATGTTGGAAAAACAGTATTACATTCCCGAACCGGAGGAATTCATGGCGGAAAATCCGCTGCCGGAATCGCTGAAAGAGGTCAAGCGGCACAGGGACGAAGAGGTGCGCGCGGTGATTTCGGGGCGGAGCGACAAGATGCTGATGATCGTGGGGCCCTGTTCGGCGCACGAATCGGCGCCCGTACTCGAATACATTTCCCGCCTGGGCAAGCTGAACGAGCGGGTGAAGGAAAAACTGGTGCTGGTGCCGAGAATTTATACGAACAAACCCCGCACCAAGGGCGTGGGGTATAAGGGTATGTTCATACAGCCCGATCCGGACGGAGCGGCGGACATCGTGCGGGGAATCCGCAGTATCCGCGCGCTGCACATCGCCGCCATGCGGGAATCGGAACTTCCGGGGGCGGACGAAATGCTCTATCCCGAGAATACGGCGTACGTCGAAGATTTGCTCTGTTACCACGCGGTGGGGGCGAGGAGCGTCGAGAATCAGCTGCACCGGCTGGTGGCCAGCGGCATTGACACCGCGGTGGGCATGAAGAATCCGATGAGCGGCAACCTGCCGGCTCTGATCAACTCTATTTTTGCCGCACAGAGCCCCCAGGTATTCAAGTATCGCAATTATCAGGTGCATTCGGGCGGGAATATTTACGCGCATGCCATTCTGCGCGGCGGCGTGGACGGAGCGGGCATGGACGTGCCGAATTTCCATTACGAGACGGTGATGCGGGTGGCGGAACTGTATGCGGGCGCTAAGCTCCGGAATCCCGCCGTGGTCATCGACTGCAACCATTCCAACTCCGGCAAACAATGCCGCCAACAGATCCGGATCGCCAAAGAAGTGATGGAAAACCGCAATTTTGACCCCGACTTCAAAAAGATCGTCAAAGGGTTTATGATCGAGAGCTTTCTCGTGGAAGGCAGCCAGCCCTCCGGGGAAGTGTTCGGCCAGTCGATCACCGATCCCTGTCTGGGCTGGGAGGACACCGAGCGGCTGATTCTCGAAATCGCGGACATGGTCTGAGGGCGGCCGGTCTTGGCGCTCCGGAAATTTTCCGGGACGGGCAGGGCTTGAAAGATAAAGGGAATCAAAACGAAAAAGCAGAGAGCAGAGGGAAGATGAGAGAAAAACAGAGCGTTAAGCGAAGCAAAAGGAGACAGCACATATGAAAATCGCATATCTTGGTCCGGAGGACAGTTATTCGCATCTCGCGGCGGACACTTTTCTGAAAACAGAGGACAAAGGCGCTTCTTACGAGCGGGACGAATGTATTCCTTTCCGCAATTTTTCGGAGGTGTTCCATGCGGTGGAAACGGGCCGTGCGGATGCGGCGGCGGTACCCATCGAAAACAGCCTGGAAGGCGGGGTTTTGCAGAATCTCGATCTTCTGCAGGCTTCCGAGGAATTGTACGCCGTTCGGGAAAGTCTGTTAAAAATCGATCATCGCCTGATTTACCGGGAGGGAACCCCTTATTCGGAGATCGGGCGGGTGTATTCGCATCGCCAGGCGCTGGGGCAGTGCCTGTCCTTTTTAAGCAGCCGCATGCCGTTTGCGTCCCTGAAAGAGACGGAATCCACGGCGTTCGGCGTCGCGAGGGCGGCGGAAGATTTCTCCGGCCGCAGCGCGGCGATCGCGGGGGCGCATATTTCGTTCGTGCCCGAAGGCTTTGTCATCGGCGAAGAATGCATCTCCGACGAAAAAAACAATTTTACGCAGTTTCTGCTGGTGAAAAAGGGCAGGAAGCACCTGCCCCGGAACAGCTCCCGGATTTTCTTTTCCGCGGTCTGTCCGCACCGTCCGGGCAGTCTGCTCGCCCTTCTGGAAATCATTGCCGCGCACGGCGTCAATATGAGCAAGATCGAAAGCCGTCCCGTCAAGGACCGGCCGGGAGATTACCGCTTCTTTATCGAAGCGGAAACGGATGTCGGCAGCGACGCGTTTGACGCCTTTTTCCGGGAAATGAAAGAAAAAACGCTGGAATGCAAGCTCCTCGGCGCTTATAATCGCACTTAACTCCGTTTGCCGAGTGTTCCGGCCGCGTTCTTATGGCTGTCAGACGAGTCCGCGAAGGGGAAGTTTTTCCGGCGTCAGAGGGAGACGAACAGCAGGCAGAGCAAAAAGGCGACGGCGGACTGGAAGAGCTTGACGGCGAGAAAAAAGGGAATCCGGACGTTTGCCGAACGCAGACAGGCGATCTGCTGGAAGAGGATACTGGCGCCGCCGAGCGTGACGAGAAAGGCGCAGCAGGGGGCGGAAAGCGGCGAGGAAATGCTTGCCGCAGAAAGGCAGCCGCCGGTCATTTCGATAAGGCCTCTGCTCAGTCCGTCCGCATACGGCGCCAGCGCCGGGATACGGGAAATCGCCCGTTGCAGGGGCAGGAGCAGACGAAAATCGTAGGCCATGGCGGCCAGTACATAGAAGAATGCGATACAGCCGCCGACGCCGATTGCGGTGATTGCGGAATTCCGGATGCCGTCCGAAAGAGTGAGCGCTTGCGAGGAATGCGGAACGGAAACGCCGCGCAATTGTCGCTTTCCGCGCCGGCAGGAGAGCAATCGGAGGAGCACGCCCGAAAAGAGGACGGCAAGGAGGTGCGCGGCGAGAATGAGAAATCCCGTCCGTTTGTCCGAGAACATTCCCGCGCCCACGCTCCCGACGATAAACAACGGTCCGGACGTGGAACAGGCGCAGGCGAGAATTTTCGCTTCCCGGTCGGAAAGCCGGCCGTCTTTATAAAATCCGGCCACCAGGGTTGCGCCGACGGGGTATCCGGAAAGAATGCTCATGAAAAAGCAGAAACCTCCGGCGCCGCCCGTGCCGAACAGCGCGCGGGAGACCGGGAGAAGCGCGCGGGACACTTTTTCCGCGCCGCCCGTAATCTGCAAAAGGGAAACGACGAAGAGAAAGGGAAAGACGGCGGGCAGCACGTTCAGCGCCCAAAGCCGGATTCCGTCCAGACAGACGGGGACATACCGTTCCGGAAACAGCGCGAAAAGAAAAGCAAAGAGGAGCAGGGTTGCGGTGAGCGCGCCCCGGAAGAACGAGATCCGGCGCTTTTGACGCGTGCGCCGCACGGGGACAGGCGCTGACCGGGCTTCGGCGGAAGCCGGAGCGGTGCGGGAAGAACACGGGGCGCGGGAAGGAGCAGGAGAAGCAGAGGAAACGGGAGAAGCAGAAGAATTTTTCATCACGGTTTATCCTTATGTGCGCCCGGATGAAAATATGAAGCCGTGAATAAGGAAAACAGGGGAGAGGAAATTCCGGACGGAGAGAACCGGGAAAGATTTCGCCGGACAAAGCGGCGAAGGGAAAATGAAAAAAGAAAAATGCTGGGAGGCGGAAGGATGGCGAAAACGAAAAGAACGAAAAATGCGGAAAACGAGGCAAAAGAGGAAGAAGTTGTAAAAACGGAAAAATCGGAAAAAATCGTAAAGACAGAAAAAGCGCCGAAAAAGAAGAAACTGGGGTTTGCCTTGGGCTGCGGCGGCAGCCGGGGGGTCGCGCACATCGGATTTTTGCAGGCGATGGAGGACGCGGGGATAAAGCCCGATTGTCTGACGGGGTGTTCGATGGGCGCGGTCGTCGGCGGCGCGTACGCTTCGGGCATGACGCCCAAGGAAATGCTGGAAGCGGTGTGTAAGCTCAAACCGCTCGATCTCGTCGATATCACGATGCGGCCGGGCGGACTGTTCGATACCCGAAAAATGCGTAAAGTACTCGGAAAATATCTCGGGGACGTGACGTTTGATCAGTTGAAAATTCCCTTCCGCTGTGCGGCGGTGGACATGATCACGCAATCGGTGGTCACTTTTTCCGAGGGCAGCGTGGCGGACGCGGTGATGGCTTCCGCGTGTATCCCCGCCGTTTTCAAACCGGTGGACGACGGAGAAAGGCGGCTGGTGGACGGCGGCGTACTCGAACGTGTGCCCGTGCGTCAGCTCAAGGAGATGGGCGCGAATAAAATCGTGGCGGTGGACGTGCTCGGCCGCCGTTCCAGCGGCAGAAAGAGCGCCAGCGCGTTCCGTATGCTCATCGAAGTGCTCGGCGTTATGGACAATCATCTCACCGACCGCCGCCGCAAGGAAAACCGGCGCTTTACCGATCTCTGGCTGGAACCCGATCTCGGGGATATGAGCGAGTACACCTTCCGGCGTTTTCAGGAGGCGTATGACAGCGGTTACCGGCTGGGCGAAGAACACGCGGAGGAGATCCGGGCGCTTGTCTGCGGCGGGAAGAAGGAAGGCTGAGCGGGCGTTCCGCGCTGCGGCGGGGAAGGGCTGATCAAACGCCGGCGCGCAGCGCTCGGGCGACCGGGAACGGAGCGCTCTGGCGGCGAGCGGAAAAGTTACGGAAAGTTACGGGAAAATTACGAAAAAAAATTGCATTATGGATTTATTTGATTTCAACGACAACGAACAGACGGCGAAACCGTTGGCCGAGCGGATGCGCGCCAATTCCCTGAACGAATTCATCGGTCAGAAGCACATCGTTTCGGAAAATTCCCTGCTCAGGCGGGCAATTGCTTCCGACCGGCTGGGCAGCTGTATTTTCTGGGGGCCGCCCGGGTGCGGGAAAACGACGCTGGCGAACATCATCGCGCTCGGCACCGACGGGGAGTTCATCAAGCTGAACGCCGTCAATTCGGGGGTGGCGGACGTCAAAAAAGCGGTGGATCAGGCGCGGGACAACCTGAAACTGTACGGCAAGCGCACCTATCTCATGCTGGACGAGTGCCATCGCTTCAACAAGACGCAGAGCGATTCGCTGCTGCCCGCCATCGAGCAGGGTACGATTATTTTCATCGGCTCCACGACGGAGAATCCGTATGCCTCGATGACGCCGGCCATCGTGTCGAGGTGCCGGGTGTTCGAGTTCAGAAGACTGTCCGAAGAGGACATTTCGGGGGCGCTGTATGCGGCGCTCAGAAATCGCCACAAGGGCCTGGGCAAAATGAACGTGGAGGCGGACGCGGACGCCATCGGGCACATCGCCCGCATGGCGGGCGGGGATCTCCGTTCGGCGTACAACGCGCTGGAACTGGCGGCGATCACGACCCCGCCCGACGGGGAAGGAAAGGTGCACATCACGCTGGCCGACGCCGAGCAGTCCATTCAGCGCAAAGCGCTCAGCTATAACGAGGATTCCTATTACGATTTTCTGTCGGCGTTCTGCAAATCCCTCCGCGGCAGCGACGCGAACGCGGCGCTCTATTATGCGATGCGGCTGATCGAGGGAGGATGCGACCCCATGATCGTGGCGAGGCGGCTGGTGGTGCATTCGGCGGAGGACGTCGGCATGGCGGACCCGCAGGCCCTGCAGGTGGCGACGTCGGCGATGTATGCGCTGGAAAAGATCGGGGCGCCCGAAGGACTGCTGCCGCTGTCCGAAGCGATCGTATACGTCTGTGAAGCGGAAAAGAGCTGTTCGGTCAAGACCGCGATGTTTGCGGCAAAAGAGGACGCTTCCCGCGTCCGCGACGACAACATTCCGCCCTATCTCAAAGACAATTCGTTCGGCAGCCAGGAGGACAAAGCCAAAAGCGCCGATTATAAATATCCGCACGATTACGGCGGATACGTCGAACAGCAGTATCTGCCCGATTCGCTGAAAGACCGGGTGTATTATGTGCCGGGCGACAAAGGGTACGAAAACACCGTGCGGGAGATCCGGGTCCGGAAGGGCAAGAAACGCTGAAAACAAAGCCGAGGAAACAGCGAAAAAACGCCTGAAGAAGCGGAATAGCCGGAGAAGCCGGAAAAGCCGCACGGGCGCGGAGCGACAAAAAAATAACGGACGGAGGAGAGAGGAAATGAAGTGTTTGTATTGTGATTGCACGGAGAGCAAAGTGATCGATTCCCGTTCGGCGGACGATGACAGAACCATCCGCCGGCGCAGGGAGTGCGTGGGGTGCGGCAGGCGCTTCACGACTTACGAGACGATCGAAGTGACGCCCGTGCTCGTGGTGAAGAACAACGGTACCCGGCAGGCGTTCAATGCCGAGAAGGTACGCAACGGCATCATCAAGTCCTGCGAAAAGCGGCCGGTGCCCATGGCGGTGATCGACGGCATGGTGGCCGACATCTCCAAGCAGGTGTACAACAGTATGGAGAGCGAAATCACTTCCAAACAGATCGGGGAAATGGTGATGGAACGGCTGAAAAAGGTGGATGAGGTGGCCTATGTGCGGTACGCTTCCGTCTATCGCTCGTTCAAGGATATCTCTTCTTTCCTCGCGGAACTCAAAGACATGATGAAGGAGCGGGAAGGGGAGGCGCGCCGCGGCCGGGCAAAAGACGCGGGAAAAGAGGGGAAAAATGAGTAAACAGACCAGGCAGGTAAGCGTCGGCGGCGTTCTGATCGGGGGCGGAAGCCCGGTGAAAATTCAGTCGATGACGACGACGAAAACTTCGGATATCGAAAAATTGGCGGCGCAGATCGCCGCGCTGAAAGCCGCCGGCTGCGAAATCGTGCGGGTGGCGGTGACGGATGAGGCGGACGCGGCGGCGATCGGGATTCTTCGCGGAAAAACGGGTGTGCCGATTGTGGCGGACATTCATTTTTCTCCGAAACTCGCGGTAGCCGCGATAGAAAACGGTGCCGACAAAGTGCGTATCAATCCCGGAAACATCGGCGGGGAAAAAGAAATCCGATATGTGGCGGACTGTATCCGCGCACATCGCATCCCCGTGCGCGTGGGCGCCAATACGGGCAGTATCGAGCCGCATTTTCTCGAAAAGTACGGCAGGAGCGCCGAAGCGCTGGTGGAAAGCGCCCTGTATAACGTGGGGATTCTGGAAAAATACGGGGTGGAGGACATCGTGATTTCCGTCAAGGCGTCGGACGTCCCGCTGACGGTGGAAGCGTACACGCTGTTGTCCGCGCGCACGGATTTCCCCCTGCACGTCGGGGTGACGGAAGCGGGTACGACGGAAGCCGGCATCGTCAAGAGCGCGGTGGGAATCGGCGCGCTGCTCCTCAGAGGAATCGGGGACACCATCCGGGTTTCGCTGACGGACGACCCCGTGCGGGAGGTGTATGCGGCGCAGAATATCCTGCGCGCCTGCGGGCTGGAAAAGGAGTATGTGGAAGTGGTGTCCTGCCCCACCTGCGGCCGGTGCGAATGGAACAGCATGGAGCTGGCCGCGCGGGTGACGGAATTTGTGCGCCCGTATAAAAAGCGTGCCAAAGTGGCGGTGATGGGTTGCGTCGTGAACGGGCCGGGGGAGGCGAAAGACGCCGATCTCGGGATTGCCGGCGGCCGGGGAAAGTGTGTGTTGTTCCGCAAGGGAGCGCCTTTTAAGACGGTGAACGCGGAGAATGCGGGTGAGGAATTTTTCAAGGAGTTGAAAGTACTGTTGAACGATGGAAAAGACGCAAACGACGGAAGAATACCTGAATGAAATCCGCGCGCTGCCCGGATTGGAAAATGCGATTCTGGCGGGAATCACCGTAAACCGCCGGGAGATGACGGCGGAATTGTTTCTGGTGACCGACCACACCTATTCTCCCGACGCCGCGGCGCGCGCAAAGGCCGCGGCGATCAAATACCTGCCCTCTGCATTTTCCCCGCGTATCCGCATTGAGAAAAGGGTGCCCGATGAGGGAATGATCCGGGCGAAGATCGCAGCGTTCATGGCGGCGCGTTTCCCGGCGGCCTCCGCGTTTCTCCGGGAAGAGGACATCGAAGTGGCCATGCTCCGGGAGGGCAGCGGCGCCAATTTCAGCTTCGACGTGGCCTCGGGCGATCAGTCGCTGTTTACGTCGGGAAAGATTCTCGACGAGGTGAGCGCCTATCTTTCCGGCATTTATTGCGGCAGTTTTTACGGCAACGTGCGCATTGTGGAACGGGAGAAGGAAGAATTCGATCCCGACGCGGAGATTCCGGAGGAAGAAGAGGAGTACGCCCAGACCGTCCGGGTCTTCCCTGTGACGGATTTTCATCGCCTGGACGGCGTGGAGACGGTGCCCAAATACGCGACGTATATCGCGGACGTTTCCGGGGAGAGCGACGATCTGACCGTCTGCGGCGCCATTTCTTTTATCCAGGAGCGGGAATATACGCGGAAAAACGAAAAGACGGGCGAGGAAGTGCTCAAATCCCGTTTTTCCCTCACCGTTTCGGACGGGACGGGCAGTCTGCGCGCGACGTATTTCCCCAAGAAAGCGACGGTGGAAAAGGTCCGGGCGCTGAAAGCGGGGGACTGGGTGGTGCTTTCCGGCGCCAACGAGGCTTACAACGGCAGCATTTCCTACACCGCGAAACGCATCAATTTCGGCAGACCGCCGGAAAACTTTGTCCCGGAGGCGCGGAAGGGAAAGCCCGTTCCCGCCGCCTATCACACCGTGTTCCCCGAAGCGTATGCGGACTACACGCAGGCGGGAATGTTCGACGTCTGCGAAAAACCCGCCGCCCTGCAGGACAATACCTTC
Organism: Candidatus Scatosoma pullistercoris; assembly: GCA_018714725.1. GTDB lineage: Bacteria > Bacillota > Clostridia > Christensenellales > Borkfalkiaceae > Scatosoma > Scatosoma pullistercoris. The sequence goes on along the minus strand of DVMZ01000172.1, from coordinate 30,725 downwards.
GTGGTGTTCGACCTGGAAACCACCGGTCTCAACAATCAGCCGGCCATGGGGAAAATGGACCGGATCATCGAAATCGGCGCGGTGAAGCTCTCCCACGGCGAAATTGCCGAAAAGTTTTCCACCTTTGTCGCCTGCCCCACCCGGCTGCCGCCCGAAATCGTGGCGCTGACGGGAATCAGGGACGAGGATCTCGCCGGCGCGCCGGACATCGCGCGGGTGATTCCCGATTTCTATAAGTTCTGCGACGGCTGTTTTCTCGTGGGGCACAACGTGCAGTTCGATTACCGTTTCATCCGCTATTACGGGGAGGAAAACGGTTACATGTTCGATCAGCGGCAGTTCGATACGATGACGCTCGCGCAGGAACTTTTGAGGGGAGAGGGGCTTGCCAATTACAAGCTGAATACCATCGCGGATCATTACGGGTTCACCTTCAACCATCACCGCGCGTTCGACGACGCGCTCACGACGGCGAAAATTTTCATCGAGCTGATCCGGCAGAGAAAAACGCTGCCCTGAACCGCCGCAGGCCGGAAGCCGGGCCGCAAAAGGGAAAAAATCCAAAAAAATGCGGAAAACCCGTGCAAAACGGTTGCATCTTGCGCAAGATAATGGTATAATTGAAATACTTAATAATCAGTTACTGAGTATTGAGAGTGGCTTGCCACTCTCAATATTGCTATGTGAGGGAGAAACAGGGCATGAAAATCAAACCCATGGAGGAAATCCGCGCGCTGTTGCAGTCGGTGGCGGACGGAATGGGCGTCGAGCTGGTGGATGTGGAATTCAAACAGGGACACAATCCGTCGCTCACCGCCTATATTGATACGGAGGACGGCGTGGACCTCGACACCTGCGAAAAATACCACCGCGCGATCGATGAAGCGCTCGACGCGCTGGACCCGACCTTCGGCGAACCGTATACGCTGAATGTATCCAGCCCCGGCCTGGACCGGCCGCTGAAGACACAGCGGGATTTCGACAGATGTCTGGGCGAAAAAGTGGAGGTGCGGCTGTTCGCGCCCCTGCGCGGCAAAAAGTACCTAGAAGGAGTGCTGGCCGGATTTGACGGGAACAATGTCCGCCTGGAAGCGGAGAAAGGGGAAATTTCCCTCGAACTCAGCCGGATTGCCAAAATCTGCCGCGCGATCGAGCTGGACGACTGACCCCGGACCCCGGGGCTTCCGGACGGAAATCCCTTTGGGAGTATTCCGGCCGGACACACAAGCAAGTTTAAGAAATCAAGGAGAACGATACAATGGTCAACAAGGAGTTTTTTGCGGCGCTCGCCGATCTGGTGAAGGAAAAGGGGATCAGTCAGGAGTCGTTTATCGAGACGCTGAGAAACGCGCTCGCTTCCGCTTATAAGAAGCAGTATGACAACGGGGCGGACATTTCCGTCGAGCTCGATCCCGAAGCGGGCACCATCGAGTTCCGCGCCACCCGCCGCGTCGTGGCGGAAGTGACGGACCGAGACAAGGAAATTTCCGTCGAAGAAGCGCAGGAGCTCAATCCCGCTTACCGCGAAGGGGACGAAATCATCAAAACTTTCGTGCCCAAGGATTTCGGGCGCATTGCCGCGCAGACCGCCAAACAGGTGATTTTGCAGAAACTCCACGAAGCGGAGCGCGACAGCACTTTCTCCGCGTTTTCCGATAAGGAAGGCGAGCTGATGGAGGCCGTCGTGCGCAAGACGGACGAAAGAAACGTCTATGTCGAACTGGGCGAAAAGAAGATCGAAGGGGTGATGCTGCCCCAGGATCAGTCCCCCACGGAGCGGTATGCGGTGGGCGACAGACTGAAAGTGTTCGTCAAGCGGGTCAAGAACAGCGGCAAAAATTCGCAGATTCTCGTTTCCCGCGCGGCGCCCGGGCTGGTCAGAAAACTGTTCGAGGAACAGGTGCCCGAACTGGCGCAGGGGATTGTGGAGATCAAGGGGATTTCCCGCGAACCGGGACATCGTACCAAGATCGCCATTCATTCCACCGACGCGCGCGTGGACGCGGTCGGCGCCTGCGTGGGCAACCGCGGTTCGCGCGTGAACGCGGTCGTCGAAGAGCTGGGCGGGGAAAAGATCGATATCATCTTCTGGAGCGAAAATCCTCTGGAATTCATCGCCAAGGCGCTTTCGCCCGCGACGGTGATTTCCGTCACGCAGATCAGCGAAAAGGGAGCGGTGGCCGTCGTACCCGACGACAAACTTTCGCTGGCGATCGGCAGGGACGGCCAGAACGCACGGCTTGCGGCGCGCCTGACCGGCTGGAAGATCGACGTGAAGAGCGTTTCCGCCGCTGAAAAGATGAATCTTCATACGGAAGAGGAAATGCCCGCGGAAGAAGAAATTGCCGAACAAGCGGCTCCGGAAGAGGCGTCTGCGGCGGAAGCGTCCGGAGAGGCGGAAGCGGCCGGCACGGAAAACGGAGCCGGGGAAGCGGCTGCGGAGCCCGCGGAGGAAAATAAGGAAGGGGAATGATGGCAAAGACGAAATCGGTGCCCATGCGGATGTGCATCGCCTGTCGGGAGATGCTTCCGAAAAAGGAAATGCTGCGCGTGGTGAAGGACGCGGAGGGAAAGATAGGGTTGGATTTTTCCGGAAAAGCGCCCGGGCGCGGGGCATATCTTTGCAATAAACCGGAATGCGTTCTGAAACTGGGAAAGCAAAAGCTGTTAAACCGCACTTTTTCCGCAGAGGTACCCCGGGAGGTCTATGCGCAGATCGAGGAGGAGTTTTTTGGAAAACGATAAGATCGCGACCTATCTCGGGTTCTGTATCCGCGCGGGAAAGCTGACGTTCGGCGTGGACGGCGCGGAGGGACTGAGAAAAGGGGTCTATCTGCTGATCGCAGACGGAACGATTTCGGAAAATTCAAAAAAGGCGCTGGAGAAACTGCGGGAAAAATTCACCTGCCCGCTGTTGTGGACGGAAGGCGTCTCCCTGGGAGAGCTCTTGCACCGGCCTCAGGTGAAAGCGGCGGCAGTGCGGGAAAAACATCTCGCTTCGGCAATTCTTGCCGCTGCCGAGGGTGACGATAAGTACAAAATATATTCGGGAGGAAACAACTGAACTTATGGCAAAAAAATACGAAAATGTGGAGAAAGTGAAAGAATTGCTGGACGATAAGCAGCTGGGGCAGCTGCAGAAGCGAATCTTTTCCACAGAAAAGAGCCTCGCGGAGATTTTGAGAAAACTCTCCGCGCTGGAAGCCGACAAGGCGGAAAAAGAAGCTCTGGCGAGAGAAGAAGCGGCCAGGGCGGAAGCCGCGTCGGCTGTTTCCGAACCCGAAAAAGCGCCCGTTGTCCAAACGCCTGAAGCGGAGCAGCCGCAGGCAGAACAGCCGAAAGCGGCGACGGAAGAGCCGAAGCCCGCCAAGCCCGCCGCGAAACCGGCGGCGAAAGCGCCCGCGGAGCCGAAAGAAGAAAAAGAAGCGCCGGCGCCGCAGCCCAAGCCGATTCCGGAAAAAGCCGCGGAAACGGCGGCGCCCGAGCAAAAACCGGCGGCCGGACCGGCGGAAGCGAAGAAAGCGGAGGAACCGGCGAAGAAACCCCTTTCTCCCGCGCCTTCCGCGGCGGCTTCCGCCCCTGCGGCGCCCGTCGCATCCGGCGCTTCCGTTTCTCATTCTTCAGAAGGGAGACCCGTGCGCCCGGCGGCTCCGGCAGCGCCGCGCGCGCCGAGATATTTCCGCAACGGACAGGAACAGGGCGTTTATATCGCGAAACCCGGGGTGGACGTGAATGCGGGATCTGCGGGCAATTCCTATCGTCCCCGCACCGATCGTCCGGCCCGTCCGGCGCCCCGGCCCGCGGGTTCTGCCCGGCCCGCCGGCGGATTCCAGAACAGACCGGCGTCCGGAGGTCCCCGCGGGATGAGCGCGCCGGCCCCCGTGCTTCCCAAAGAGAAGAGCGCGCCGGCCAAGAAAAAGACGTTCGATAAGACGTATGTCGAAAAGAAACCCGTTTCCAAGCGCACCCTCATCAAACAGCAGGGCATGACGGTGGAGGATTTCGACGAGAACAAGACGGGGTACAGAAAGCTCCGCGTTCCCAAGAAACAGAAGAAACAGGAGATTGCCGCCGTCAAGATCGATCATGCGGTGGTCACGACGCAGGAAATTCCTCTGAAAGTGCTTTCGGAAAAACTGGGAATTTCGGCGGTGGAGATTTCCAAACGGCTGTTCAAGGAAGGAATCATGAAGAGCATCAACGATTCCATCGATTACGACAATGCGGCGCTGTTGGCGGCGGATATGGGAATCGACCTCGAATACAAGCCGGAAAAGACGGCGGAGGAAATTTTGCAGGCTACCGTCGTGACGGAAGAGAACGAGGGGAATCTGGTTCCCCGCGCGCCTGTCGTCACGGTGATGGGCCACGTCGACCACGGCAAGACCTCGTTGCTCGACAAAATCCGCTCCACGTCCGTCACGGCGGGCGAAGCGGGCGGCATTACGCAGAGCATCGGCGCCTACACGGTGACGGCGAAGGGCAAACAGATCACGTTCATCGATACGCCCGGCCATGCGGCGTTTACGGCGATGCGTGCCCGCGGCGCACAGGTGACGGATATCGTCGTGCTCGTGGTGGCGGCGGACGACGGCATCATGCCGCAGACGGTGGAGGCGATCAATCACGCCAAGGCGGCAAACGTGCCCATCATCGTCGCGATGAACAAAATGGATAAGAACGAAGTCAATCCCGACCGCGTGAAGCAGGGACTCATCGAACAAAACCTCGTTCCGGAAGAATGGGGCGGGGATACGATGATTGTTCCCGTTTCGGCCAAGACGGGCAAGGGAATCGACGAACTCCTCGACGCCATCAGTCTGCAGGCGGAAATGCTGGAACTCAAAGCCAATCCCGACCGGCAGGCAAAGGGCACGATCATCGAAGCGAAACTGGACAAAGGCAAGGGCCCCGTGGCCAGCGTCATCATTCAGAACGGCACGCTGCATACGGGAGACAATATCCTGTCCGGTACGACGATGGGCCGCGTGCGCGCCATGTTCGACGACAAGGGCCGGACGGTGAAGTCGGCAGGGCCGTCCATGGCGGTGTCCGTACTCGGACTGGAAGAGGTGCCCAACGCTGGCGACAGCATCATGGCCGTCGATCAGGCGCTGATGAAGCAGGTCCAGGAAGAGCGCAAGAACAAAGAGCGCGAAAGCATGATCAAGGAACAGGCGCGCGTGACGTTGGACGACGTATTCGCCCAGGTGGAAGAGGGCAAGATCAAAGCGCTCAACCTGATCGTGAAAGGTGACGTGCAGGGCAGCGTCGAAGCGGTGAAACAGTCGCTTGAAAAACTTTCGGGCGAAGAGGTCCGCGTGAAAGTTATCCACGCGGCGGCAGGCGCGATCAACGAGAGCGACATCATGCTGGCGGACAGCGCGAATGCCATCGTGATCGGCTTCAACGTCCGTCCCGACACCAAGGCCAAGAAACTGGCTGAAATGAGCAAAGTGGACGTGCGGAGCTATAGAATCATCTACGAACTGATCGACGACATGGAAGCGGCGCTCAAAGGCATGCTTGCGCCTAAGACGCGGGAAGTGCTCACGGGGAAATGCGAAGTGCGCCAGACGTTCAACATCACGGGCGTCGGAACGGTTGCGGGATGCTATGTCACGGAAGGCTCGATCCGCCGCGGCGGCAAGCTGAGAATTTACCGCGACGATATCATGATTTGCGAAGGCGGCGTGCGTCAGCTCAAACGCTTCAAGGACGACGTGAAAGAGGTCGCCAAGGGATATGAGTGCGGCTGTTCCATTGAGGGCTTCAACGATATCCACGTCGGCGATATCATCGAATGCTATGTGACGGAGGAAATCAAAACCGCATGAAGGTTTCGAGAAGTTCCCGTCTGAACGGGGAATATCAGAAAGAGATCAGCGAAATCATCCGTACCCGGCTCAAAGATAAGGAACCGGAGCTGAAAGGCATCATTTCCGTGACGGAAGCGGATGTCGCGCCCGATCTCAAAACGGCAAAGATCTATATCAGCATTTACGCGAAGGACGACGCGGAAAAAGCGAAGTCCTTCGACATCCTTTCGGAAAACGCCGGATTCATCCGGCATGAACTGTCGCAGGTCATGCGCATGCGCACGGTGCCGGCGCTCACTTTTCTGTGGGACGGCAGCATGGCTTACGGCGCGAAAATGGACGAACTTTTCAAAAAAATCCACGTTTCCGAAGAAGGGGAGGAGGAAAAGTGAACGCGACGCTGGAAGAAATCGCTTCGCGCATCAAAGGGGCGAAAAGCGTCGCCGTTCTGACGCATATGCGCCCGGACGGCGACGCTTTCGGCAGTGCGCTGGCCCTGTCGTCGGCATTGGAAACCCTCGGGATTCCGCATTGCGTGTGCGACGAATCGGAGATTCCGTCCAATCTTGCTTTCCTGGAAGGGATCGGCCGGGTTCAGAAGGAATTGCCGGGCGATTGCGAACTGTATATCGCGGTGGATTCGAGCGACGAACAGCGTTTCGGCGCCCTTGCGGACAAATTCCGTCTCGCGGCGAAGAAACACGATACGATCAACATCGATCACCACATCTCCAACACCCGTTTCGCAAAGTACAATTTCGTGCGGGAATGTTCCGCGAATTGTATGAATATGACGTTGCTCATCGAAGCCATGGGTGTCGCACTTGACCGAAAAACGGCAGAGTATCTCCTGTTGGGCCTTTTGACCGATTCGGGGAATTTTTCTCACGACGACGTGACGGAAGAAACTTTTCTGACGGCGGCGAAACTGGTGAAAGCGGGGGCGGATCCCGCCGCGCTCAACTATAACCTTTTCCGGAAACAGCCCCGGGCTCGCGCGGATTTTTATGTGGATACGATGAGCCGGATCCGCTATCTTCTCAGCGACCGTTTCGCGGTGATTCTCATCACGCTGGACGCGATGAAAAAATTCGGCGCGGACAACGGCATGACGGAAGGATTTGTCGATTTCCCGCTCACCGTGGATACGGTGGAGGTCAGCGCTTCCGTCATGGAAGTGAAAGAGGGACAGTATAAGATTTCTCTGCGCTCCAAAACCTATGCGGACGTCAACAAAATTGCCGGCGTCTACGGCGGCGGGGGCCATGTCCGCGCGGCGGGTTGTATGTTGTTCGGCGATCCCGAAGAAGTCATCGACCGCCTGTCGTACACGGTGTCGCAATATCTCTGAAAAAACAACCCGTCTTTCCGGGAGAGGAACACGGCGGACGGGAAACCATTCCGGAAGTTTCAAGGTCCTCTGCGCCCGGCTTTCGGGGTGTCGTAAGCCGGAAAATTTCATTCTGCCGGATGCCCGCCGACCAATGATGGCCGGCGGGCATCCGTTACCGATTTTTCAGTAAAATTGTATAAAAAATGGATGTTTGTTGCATATTCATCCGGTTTACGGGATCGGAAGCCTGCCGTTCCGTAAAAGCACGTTTTGTCTGACGCCGGAAGCAAGGCGTTCCCGACGCTGACGCCGGGAGAGGCCTGCCGCATGAATGACCGGTCAAACGGCGGCTGCGTTTTTTGAATCCGCCCGTTTTTTCGTTCGGCTCTGCGCTTCGGACGCCGCGGCTTTTGCCCCGTCGACCGCTTTGCGCTGTCCCGTAACCCGTTTTGTTTCCGGCTTCGGCTTTTCCGCTTCGGATACCGGTTTCGCGTTTTTTGTCCGTGCCGTGTTTCCGTTCCGCCTTTTTGTTTCCGGCTGCTCCGATCCTTTTCCGCTTACTGCTTTGCCGCGTCGGCTCTGTTTTTTTCGGGTCGGATTTTCGTCCCCGAAAATAAAAATTTCCCGCACGCCCTGTGACGGCCGTACGGGAAAACCAATGAAGAATCGTGTAGTCTTTGTCCTGGAAAACAAAAGTTCTTTCATCGATAGTATCATGACTTTCTTTATTATACACCAATATTTTTGGTATGTCAATTAAAAAACCAAATAATTTGGTAAAATAATCATATGAAAGCCATAAAATTTGCCGAAAATCTGAGGGCTTTGCGGCGGAGTGCGGGAATGACGCAGAAGCAGCTGGCAGGGGCGTTGGGGGTAGACCAGAGGACGATCAGCGCCTGGGAAAAGGGAGTGTGCGAACCCGGTTTTTTTCTGCTGGCGAAGCTCTGTGAAATTTTCGATGAGACGTTTGACGGAATTCTGACGTAGAAGGGGCGCGGGGGGCGCCGCTTTTTTTGACTTGGGCCGGGCCGGCGTCAGGGCGGACGGTTTTTATGAGGAAAAGTTTTTTCAGTCGGTGCGGGCGGGAAGAGGAAGCCGATATGCAATCCCGTTTCCGGCGACAGGAAAGGGGATTTTTTAGATAAAAAAACGGGGAAGCGGCAAAAAATTAAGGCGGAAAATGCCGGATTCCGGGGAAGAAAAGAGAAAACGACATTTGTCGGACCTTTCGCAGAAAAAAGCCTTGCAGGGGTTGATTTTTCAATAAAAAAAGTGTATAATAAAAGGGAAATTATTCAGGCGGAGTGCAAAACCGATCATGGCACAGAAAAAGCAGAGACTGGAAGACGGGATCACGCTCAGTGCGGAAGCGCTGGGAGTGGTGTCGTATGCCGATTATTTCACGCAGGCACCTCTTTTTACGACCCTTCGGATTGAGAACGGCGGAACGGATGCGATTGCCGATCTGATTCTTTCCGTCACCAACGACCATGGACTTTTGGTGTCCTGCGTCAAGCCGTTGGAAGAAATTCCGTTTGAAAGCACGGTGGAAGTGGAGCTGGGCAACATACTTTCCCCGCTGTACTTTGTCGGCCTGGAAGAAGTGCGGGAAGAGGAAATTTCCGTTGAGCTCAGAAAGGACAAGCAGCTGCTCGCTTCCGCGCGGCTGAAAGTCGTCGCGCTGCCGTTCGATTATTGGCAGGGGACTTCGGGAAATGCGGAATTGCTCGCTTCTTTTGTGCGGCCGAAACTCGCCGATTGCGAGCGGCTGAAAGCGGAGATCGCGGCGCAGCTGAAAAAATGGGGCGTCGAAAATGAACTCGGCGGCTATGAGGGGAACAACAAAAACGCGATCAGACAGACGGCGGCGGCGCTGTATGCCTGTATCCGGCGTTATGCTTTCGAGCGGAAAGAATCGGATATTTCCGTTCCGACGGAAGCGGGCGCGGGCGTAAAATTGCTGGCGGAACGCAAGGCCACTCCGCTGGAACTGGCTTTGCTCTTTTCGGCCTGCGTCGAGAATCTCGGCCTGCATCCCGTCATTGTCCTGGGGGAAAAGGAAGTCACCTGCGGCGTCTGGCTGTATGACAGCTGTTTTATGGATACGGTGTCGGACGATATCCAGAGACTGGGAAAATACGTTTCCGACGGGATCAACAATCTCAGCTGTTTTGACATCAACGACCTGTTTTCGGACAAGAACGTCGCCTATTCCACTTCGGAAGCGCATTTCCTGCAACGTCTGAACGCGGGCGGATATTACGACAAATATGTGGACATCCGCCGTTGCCGGATCGCGCATATCCGGCCGTTGCCCCTCCGCGCGCGCAATCTCAAAGGCTATGAAATTCTGTCGGAAGAGGATATGTCTCCCGACGCCGCGCCGAAAATGCTCACCGAGGCGAAGAAACTCAGCCTCGACGGCAAACAGACCAAGGACAAACAGTGGGAACGGAGACTGCTCGATCTTTCCCTGAAAAATACATTGCTCAATTTCCCGCCCGAAAAGATGGTCCTGCACGTCCTGTCCGCCGATCCGGACGCCACGTTGGCGGCGTTGGAGGAAAAGGATGAAATGCGGCTGGCGGGCGCCACCGCGGCAGTATCGGAAATCACCCGCCGCAAAGTCTTTTTCGGCGCGGCGCAGGAAATCAAGAGCATGCGCGAACTCATCGCCCTGGAAGTTTCGGGCGGGGTCATGCGCACCTTTTCGGAAGAGGTCGTCCTCAATGAGACGGTCAACCGGCTGATCAAGCGGAGCAAAGAGGCGGACGAGGAATCGGGAACGAAAATTCTCTATCTCGCGCTCGGATTTTTGCGCTGGTATTCGCGCGAGGACGGCAAAGTCAACTATGCGCCGCTCGTTCTCAGGCCCGTCGTCCTGAAAAAGGCCAAGGGCGGGGTCGGGTATGCCGTTTCGCCCACCGACGAGGAATTTTCCGTCAATTCCACCCTGCTCGAATTTCTCAAACAGGAATTCAACATCGATATCCGCGGCCTGGACGGCGCGGTGCAGGGGTTGAAAATTTCCGAAATTCTGGCGATGGTCCGCATGGAAGTCGTCAACATGAAGGACTGGCAGGTATTTGACGACGTTTATATCGCGGCCTTTTCTTTCGCCCGGTATCAGATGTGGCAGGACCTGCGCAAGAATATGGACGTGTTCGCGAAAAACGAACTCATCTCTTCCCTTCTGCACAACCGTTGCGAAATTTCCGATACGAAGGACGTCGAACTGAAAGAGGACGAATGCGCGCCTGCGCAGACGCTGATGCCCCTGCCGGCCGATTCCTCGCAATGGGAAGCGGTGGCGCTTTCGCAGACGGGCAAGACGTTTGTCCTGCACGGCCCGCCCGGAACGGGCAAAAGCCAGACGATCACCAATATGATCGCAAATGCGCTCAACGACGGGAAACGGGTGCTGTTCGTTGCGGAAAAACAGGCGGCGCTGTCCGTCGTCAAAAAGCGTCTGGACGCTTTGGGCCTGGGGGATTTCTGTCTCGAACTGCATTCCAACAAGACCAACAAAGCGGAAGTGCTGCAGAAGCTCACCGCAACCCTGGCCCTTGCCGGGGCGCAGGAAAACGTCAGTCTTTCGGAAAAGAGCGCGTCCGTCGCGCAGCTGAAAAAGGACCTGGCGGAACCGTCGGCGGCCCTGCATAAAAAGCGCCGTCTGGGCGTATCGGTGTACGAGGCGCTGCTCATCTGTCTGCGCAATAAAAACGCGCCGGACATCATGAACATCGAGAGTACTTTCTACGACAGCCTCACAAAGGAGAAGATCGAGGAGTACGAAACGATGATGGTGCAGGCGGCCGCGGCGGCGAAAGAGTGCGGCGGCGTGTACAATTCCCCGTTCGCCAATGTCAATCTCACCGAATATTCGCGCGATCTGCGGGACGCCATTTACTGCTCCTCCGAAGTCGTGATCGCGGAGATCAAGCACCTGAAAAATTACGTCGCGCTCTTTCTGGAACTCTATCGCCAGCGGATCAGCACGCTCACGCGGAAAAAGCTGGAATTGCTGACGGAAGCGGCAAAATTGCTGGACGGCGGGACGCTGAACCGGTATTTCCGGGAAAACGAAGAGGAATTCTACGCGTTTTTCAATGCCAACAAGCGGCTGGACGTCTGCCTGGACGCCTATTTCAGAAGTTTTAAGAAACTGGTGGATATCGGCAGGGAATACAGGGAACTGGGCGCCTGGCTGGACACGGGAAGAATTGATTACGAGCGGGATAAAACCGCTTCGGCGGTGGCAAAAAAGCTCTCGAAAGTCGCCGTATCGCCGATGAAGAGCGAGGATGTCGTCAAGCATCTGCAGACGGTGACGGAGATTTACGAAGCGATGGACCGCATCCGCACCAATACCCGGCTGTCTCGGAATTTCACGGGCGCGTTCGGGAAAGTGGATTTCTTCGACGGCAGAAAGCAATTCCTCGCCGACCTGTACGCTTTGCACGATATCTGCGGGCGGCTGTTCATGGATTATAACGCCGACAGTTTCAACAGCATGTGTATCCGCGCGGCGAACGGCTATACCCGGCCGGTGCTCAAAGGGCTGCTGCGCTCGGTGTCGAGTTTCTATGCGGCGGAAGAGAGCTTTTTGTCCGTCACGGCCGCGGACCGGAAAAAAGTGCCCGAAGAGGACGTTCTGGAATATTATACTTCCAAGGCGGGCGCGCTCATCGACAACATCGATATGCTGGGCAACTGGTGCATGTACCGCGCGACGGCGGAGAAGCTGAACGAGGCGGGGCTGACCTTCATGACCGACGCGCTGGAAAACGGGTCGGTGACCAGCGAAAACATCGTCGACAGTTTTGAAAAGAATATTTACAAAAACTTTTTGCAGACGAACATACCCCTTGATCCGTTGCTGTCCCGGTTTTCCGCCACGCTCATGGAAGAGGAGACGGAATCGCTGCGCCTGGCGCTGGACGATTTTGCAAGGCTCACGCGGGAGGAGATCCGCGCGCGGCTGATTTCCCGCCTGCCCACGGCTTCCACGGAGGGAAGTTTAAGCCTCGAAGTGGTCAACTTCGGGCGGCTGGCCAAGAGCAATCTGCGCGGTATGGGGCTTCGCAAGCTGTTTGAGGAAATTCCCGAACTTCTGAAAGTCGTGGCCCCGTGTATGCTGATGAGTCCGATCACCGTTTCGCAGTATCTGCAGGCGGAAAACGGCATGTTCGACATGGTGATTTTCGACGAGGCTTCGCAGATGCCCACCGCGGAAGCGATCGGCTCCCTGGCCCGCGCGAAGAGCGCGATCGTCGTCGGAGACCCCAAACAGCTGCCGCCGACGGCCTTTTTCAACACCAATTACGTGGACGAGGACAACCTCGAAAACGAGGACATGGAAAGCGTTCTCGACGACTGCCTCGCCCTCGGTATTCCGCAGCGGCACCTGACCTGGCACTACCGGAGCAAGCACGAAAGCCTGATCGCTTTCTCCAATATCATGTACTACGGCAACAAGCTGTGCACCTTCCCGTCGCCGGATTCGCTGGACAGCCGTGTGAAATTCGTGCGCGTGGAGGACGGCGTGTACGACCGCGGGTTCACCAAGCGCAACAAGGCGGAAGGGGACGCGCTGGTGGCGGAAGTCATCCGCCGTTTGTCCGATCCGGCGCTGAGAAAATCCAGCATCGGGATCGTGACGTTCAGCAACGTGCAGAAGGAGTACATCGAACGACGTTTGACGGCGTTGATCGCCGAGAAAAAACTGGACGGCCCCGCCTACGACCGCGAGGAGCCCATCTTCGTCAAGAACCTCGAAAACGTGCAGGGCGACGAGCGGGACGTCATTCTCTTTTCCGTCTGTTACGGGCCGGATAAGACGGGCAGGGTTTCGTTGAACTTCGGTCCGCTCAACCAGGCCGGCGGCTGGCGGCGGCTGAACGTCGCAGTTTCGCGCGCCCGCGAGGAAATGGTGATTTTCTCGTCGATGACGGGCGCGATGATCGACCTGTCCAAGACGGGTTCCAAGGGCGTGGCGGGGCTGAAAGCCTTCCTCGAATTTGCCGAAAAGGGCCGCACGACGCTGGCGATTTCTTCCGAATATCTCGTCCGGAAAAAGCCGGGGATCGGCAAATACATCGCCGAAGAGCTCGCTTCGTACGGCTACGACTGCCGTTACGACGTCGGCGTGTCCGATTTCAAGATCGACGTCGCCGTCATCGATCCCAAGAACCGTCACCGGTTTATTCTCGCGGTCATGTGCGACGGCCCCAATGCCTTTTCCGTCAAGGACCGCAACGTATTGCAGATTCAGACGCTCAAACGCAACAACTGGAACGTCGTCCGCGTCTATTCCATCAACTATTACAACAACCCCAAACGCGAGATCAAAAAGATCAAAGATCTGCTCGATAAGCTGACGGGGGCGGACAAACGGGGCGGCACGGGTCTCAACCGCAGTAAGAAACCGTATAAAGCGGCGGCGCTCGAACAGCGGTTTGAGAATGCCACTTTTGTCACGTCGGGAGAAAACGATGCCGAAATCATCTCCCGGCTGAAAGCCATCGTTGCGGCGGAAGAGCCCATTTCTTACGATTTCCTCGTCAGAAGGTGCCTTTCCGGCCTCGGAATCGTCAAATACGGCGCGAAGATCGACGCGCGGATGCAGGCGCTCGTCGCGCTTTGCGGGTTCCGTTACGAGCGGATTTTCGGAACGGCATATTACCGGAAAACGGATAAAAACATCGGTTTTGACAAGTATCGCGTGGAGACGGGCGATACGCTCCGCAAGAACGAGACGGATTTCACCCCCTACGAGGTTGTGGCGCTTATCCGCAGCGCGCTGGAAGATAAAGTCGCTCTGTATATGGACGAGGTCATGGTGATCGTCTGCAATCTGTTCCGCATCACCAAACCCACCGATCAGTTCGCCGTGTATGTGAACAACTGCGTTACGCTCGGCGAAGAAAAGGGCCTGTTTGTGCGTTCCGTTTCCGATCGGATTTCCCTCGCCTGACGGGGGGGGAGCAAGGGACGGGCCGGAGCAGACAGAACCCGCTTCTCCGGAAAAGCCGGAAAAGTTCCCGGAAACACGGAACTTCTTCTTGCCGCAAGCCGCGGCGTTCCGCGGCGCGGATTCTGCGAAAGACAAAACGAGGCGGGAGAGCCTGCGACACCGATGAAGAAACTTTCAGACGCTGCCGAAAACAGACAGGACGGGAGAGTGTTCAATTTCCGTCCCGCTTTGTTTGCGGCGGCGTTTTTCGCGCTCGGGATTTTATTCGCCCGGGCGCGGCTGTTTTCCGGCGCGTCCTGTCTTTGGCTGTTGCCCGGGCTTCTCGTGCCCGTCCTGGCGCCCGTCTTTTTCCCGGGGAGGGGACTCCGTTCCGTCCTGGCGGCTTTTGCTCTTCTGCTCTGTTCGTGGTGGGGCGCACTTTCTTTTTGGGAGGAAGTGCGCGCGTTTTCCGCCGCGCCCGGAATTTCGGGCGAATGCGTCGTGGTCGGCACGGTGGAGGAAAAAGAGGAATTCTCCGGCGGAGCGCGGCTGCTCCTGTCCGGGCTTTCCGTGGACGGAGAGAAGGTTTCCGGCAAACTCGTCGCTTCCCTGCCTGCGGAATTTTCCGATCGGGTGAAGATTGCCGACCGCGTGGTGCTGACGGGAAGGGTGGAGACCGACCTCGCCCTTTCCGACGATTACGGGTTCCGGAGCGAAAATGTGGAAAAGAGCATTTTTTATCGGGCGGAAGCGGAATCGCTGGCCGTGGCGGACAGATCGGAAAATGTGTTTCTCAACGTCCGGCGCAGGATACGGGACACGCTGTACGGCGCCATGGACGAACAGTCTGCCGCGGTGACGTATGCACTGCTCATCGGAGACACCTCCGGAATAGAGGCGGGATTGCTCGAAAACGTGCGTTACGGCGGCATCGCGCACATCTTTTCCGTCTCGGGATTGCATGTCGGCGCCCTGTATGCGTTTGTCCGTATGTTGACGGAAAAGACCGGGCTGCGCGGCCTTCCGAAACTCGCCCGCCTTTTTTCCGTATCCCTTTTCATTTTGTTCTATGCGGGCGTCTGCGGCTTTTCCGCATCCGTCGTCCGCGCCGCGGTGATGTGCTTTGTGCTGTACGCTTCTTTTTTGCTGGGGATAAAGTCCGACCTCGTGGAGAATACGGGGATAGCGGCGCTTGTCCTGCTGGCGGTTCATCCCGTACAGGTATTTGATCTCGGCTTTCAGCTCTCGTTTGCGGCCTGTTTGTCCATCGGTCTGTTTTCCCGTTTTTTCCGGGACGGATTGGACGCGCTGTTGCCCGGAAAAAGTCCGAAGGCGGAGGACAAGCCGTTGAGCATCGCGGCGAAGGCTCGCAGGGACGCCGTCTCCTTTTTCTCCGTCACCCTTTCGGCGCAGGTCGGAACCGCGCCGTTGCTCCTCAACGCATTCGGCTATCTGTCGGTGTGGAGCCTGTTTCTCAACTGTCTGTTCGTGCCTTTGATCGGGGCGGTTTTTGCGGCGTTGCTGGCGATCGTGCTGCTTGCCTGTCTCTTGCCGTCCGCCGCTTCCGTATTGCTGTATATCCCTTCCGTGCTCTGGTCGGCGGCATTGCTGCTTTTTCATGCCGCGGATTTTGCGCCGGCGGGGATCGGAAAGCTGTCGGGCGGGGCTTTGGCGGCGTATTATGCGTTTTTTGTCGTGCTGTCGGGAAAAATCAATTTCGGAAAACGGGGAAAATTTGCGGCGGCATCGGTTTTTCTGGCCGCTTTTGTGTTTTCCGCAGGGATTGTCGCGGGCTGAACGACCTTTTTCCCTCTTCGTTTCCCTTGCGTTTTTTCTTTTGATGTGCTATAATAAGGGAAAGTTTTCGGGAGGCGTTTCGGAAAGGGCATGAAATACGTCGATTTCAGAAAATTCACGGACGAAAACGGCGCCCGGCCCGTCTATCTCTTTGAAGGGGAGGAAACGTATTTCCGGGAACGAGGAGCGGCGCTTCTCAAAGACCGGTTTCTCAAAGATCCCGTGCTGGATTATACGGCGTTCGACGGCGGGGCGCTCAAAGGGGACAAACTCAAAACCCTCCTTTCCGCGTTGAGCAGTTTCTCTTTTTCCGGCGGAAAACGGTTTGTAAAAGTTTCCGAATTTTATCCGACGGAAAAGGACTACGAAAACTATCTCCGCGATCTTTTTGAACATCCGCCGGAGGACGGGGTGCTCATCATCGACAACGCGGGCAAGGGAAAGGCCGGATGCGCGGCGCTTTCCAGAAAGCCCGGCGTCGTGTTTGTGGATTGCGGCCGCTCGGACGAAGAGACGATCAAAAAATGGATTTACGTCACCTGTAAGCGCGCGGGCGTATACGTCGACGGGGTGACCTGCGGAAAACTTGCCGCTTATTGCGTCTACGACATGTCCCGCATCGCCAAAGAGACGGAAAAACTCCTGATTTACTGCGAGGCCAAAGGCCTTTCGCGGCTGACGGACGCCGTCGTGGACGAAGCCGTGTACCCCGATTCGGAATATAAAATCTACGAATTGTCGAATGCGATATCCCGAAAAAATTATTCGGCTTTCGCGCGCATTCTCGGCGAGCTGTCCTCCAAGGGCTTCGACGAAATTTCGCTTCTCAACGCGCTGTGCTATCATTTCCGCAGCCTTTACGAAGTCTCCGTGTCCGGCGGCAGCGACCGGGAAGTGGCGGCGGCGCTGGGCATGAAGGAATACGCGGTGAAAAAGAGCCGCGAACAGGCGGCGGGGTTTGCCCGCGGGAGCGTTCTCGGATATTATACGGATATCTACGGGGCGGTCAGCGCCGTCAAGAGCGGGGAACTCACCTCTCCCTCCGCGCTGAAACGGGTGACGGCAAAGCTCTTTTTCGGGAAGGCAGGGAAGCGATGACCTTTTTTTGACCCGTCTCTGCCGGAATCGGGCGGAAGCACAATCTGTAAGGAGCGGCTCCGTCGGGGACTCTCATTTCACCGTTTTTTACGGGCGGACTTCGCAAAGTTTGCGGTCGGCCGGGGGCGGTTGTTGCAGCGGTTTATTCTTTGGCGCGTCCGAAAGAGGGACGGCGCTTCGGGAGAAAGGATATGAAGACATCTGTTTTGGCAGGCTCTGCGTTTGCGGAGGGACTGACGAAGTTCGGAAACGGACTCATCGATTTTTTCACGGGCTTTACGGTGGCATATGCCGCGGAGATCGTACTGGTATATCTGTTGGTGTACTATGTCTCCAGAGTTCTCAGGGAGAATGACGCCACGCGGCTGATGTTTCTGTACTGGGGCCTGCTCATCGTCATGGGCGTAATGCAGTTTGCAACCTCGCTGCTCAAAGGGGACTTTTATCTGTATTTTGTCATATTGCTCTCCATGTTCATGCTGATTCTCTTCAATGTGGAAGTGAAAAAGAGCCTTTGGGACGTGCATAATCCCCGCACGGAGAAAGCGGAGAAAATTGTCAGCGGCTCGGAAGACCGCACGCCCGCGGATGTGGAGCGCTGTATTTCCGACATCATCAAGGCCCTGCAGAATATGTCCAAAAATAACGTCGGGGCGCTGATCGTGCTCTCCAAGGGCAATCTGCCCAAGCAGGTGCTGCAGAGCGGCGTGATGCTGGACGCGGAAATCTCCACGCAGCTCATTGAAGGAATTTTCTTCCCCAAGGCGCCCCTTCATGACGGCGCGATGATCATCCGCGGCCATAAAATCCAGGCGGCGGGATGTTTTCTGCCGCTGACGCAGAAAACCAGTTATCCCAAGGAATTTGGCACCCGACACCGCGCGGGCATCGGCATCACCGAAGTGGCGAACGTCGTTTCCCTGGTCGTCTCGGAAGAGACCGGAATCATTTCGGTGATCAAGCAGGGCAATGTGCAGAGATACGCCGATTACGATATTCTCAAAAACGCCCTTCGCGATTATTACTGGCAGGAACTGCCCATTTCGGACAAAAAAACCAGGTAAAGGAGCGGGACAATGAACAAATTCGGGAAATTCATGAAAGGCGTGTTTGTCGACAAACTCTGGATCAAGCTGATTTCGGCGGCGGTAGCGGTGCTGGTGGTGGTTTTTCTCAATATCTGAGCGCATCCGGCCGGCGCAAGCAAGGCGTCCGGATTCCGTCCCCCGCGCGTTCCGCGCGGGGGAAGCACTTTGCCGGCTGACGCCGGCATATGAATAAAGGGAAGAAAGTACGGCAAAACAGCGTCCGCGAAGGCGCGGGGAGTGTCTATGAGCATCAAAGTGTGTAAATTCGGCGGTACGTCCATGGCAGACGGAACGATTATCCGCAGGGCGGCGGAGATAGTGAATGCAGACGCGGAGAGGCGGTATGTCGTGGTTTCCGCGCCCGGAAAACGCTTTGGAGGAGACGTCAAGGTGACCGATCTTCTCTATCGCTGTCATGAACTGGCTTCTTCCGGGGCGAATTTCGGCGAAGTGTTTTCCAGGATCCGTTCCCGGTTCGAGGGAATGGAAAAGGAGCTGGAAAAGGACGTCGGAATGGGGGAAGCGCTGGACGAAATCGGGCGGAATATCCGCGCGGGCGCGGGAGCGGATTACTGCGCTTCCCGCGGAGAGTATCTCGCCGGGCGGCTGATGGCGGCGGTTCTGGACGTCCCGTTCGTGGACGCGGAGGAAATCGTCCGGTTCGCGCCGGACGGTTCGCTGGACGCAACTACATATGCCCTGGCGGCGTCCGTGCTCCGGAAATATCCGCGCGCGGTGATTCCCGGCTTTTACGGCAGGGGGGCGGACGGCAAAATCCGCACCTTTTCCCGCGGCGGCAGCGATATTTCGGGCGCCGTCGTCGCGCGGGCGGTGAAGGCCGCGCTCTATGAGAACTGGACGGACGTCAGCGGCTTTTTCGCCTGCGATCCGAAAATCGTCCCTTCTCCGCAGTGCATCCGAGAACTTTCCTATCAAGAGCTTCGGGAATTGTCCTATATGGGCGCGAACGTCCTGCACAGCGAATCGATTTTTCCCGTCCGCAGCGCGGGGATTCCCATCCGGATCTGCAACACGTTCCGGCCTTCGGACGAGGGGACGTATATCGTCGCTTCCGCAAAGCGCCGCCGGGAAGAAAACGCGGTGACGGGCATTGCGGGAAAAAAAGATTTTACGGTCATTTTTCTGGAAAAATCCATGATGAACGGCGAAATCGGATTCGCCGCCAGAGTATTGGGTATTCTCAGCCGCTACGGCGTTTCGTTCGAGCATTTGCCCTCGGGAATCGATACCATGTCCGTGGTCATCGACAATCGCTATCTGTCGGGCGGCGTGTTGGAAAAGATCGTTTCGGACATACGGGAGGAAGTGCATCCCGATTCCGTGCGCACGCATGAGGACATTGCGCTGATCGCCACGGTCGGGCACGGCATGGCAAACGCGATCGGCACTGCCGCCAGGCTGTTCAAGGCATTGTCCGAGGCGAATATCAACGTCATTATGATCGACCAGGGATCCAGCGAGCTGAATATCATCGTCGGCGTGGACAATGCCGATTGCGCCGCCTGCATCCGGGCAATTTACCGGGAATTTTTTGAGGGGAAGGGCGGGACGGGTTCCTGAGCTTCCGACCGCAGGCGGAAAACAGACGGAATTCAAGCGGAACAATCAGGAAACCGTAAAAGAAACGGTAAAGTAAAATAAAAAACAGTAAAACAGAAAACAATAAATACAGTGAAATACAGTCCGGATTGACTCCGGAACAAATTCGGGATAAAAAATGGAAAGACTGCTGAAAAAGAAAGCGCTGTACGCGCTTTTATATGCCGTAACGGCAATTCTTCTGGAAGTTATCTCCTTTTCCGTCATGGGATTGGGGGCATTTCCCGCGTATTGGGGGCTGGACTTCGCCTTTATTTTCGGCATTGCGTTGCTGATTTTTATTTTGCCGTGGGAAATTCCCTCGATTGTGCTAGGCGCTGTTCTGCTTGTGATTCAGATTATCATTTCTTTTATCAATGAGGCGCTGTTCAGCATGAGCGGCATGGTGTTCAGCCTGACCATGCTCAATCTCGCCAAGGAAGTGGGGGGCGTTTTCAACGCCGATTTCATGAATTGGTGGATGCTTGCGGGTATGTTGCTGCTGTTTGCGGCGGAACTGGCGGGATCTGCTCTGATTTTCCGTTTTTTGCGGACGCCGCGGGCAAAATTCAGCCGCAATATGGTCATTCTGCTCCTGGTCTGCTGCATTATCGGGGAGAACGCGTCCCTGCTCCTCTATAACGTCACCGTCGGTTCCTTCCGGAGCGCGACGGTCGCGGACGAGCTGTCCGATTACAACGACGACAAACTTCTTTACACCACGCAGTTCATTCCGTCCAAAGCGCTGAAAAAATTCGGCTTTTTCGGATTTTATTTCATGAATATTTCAAATACGATCGATATGCTGTTGGGCAACGACCCCGATGAAGAACGGCAGGAACTCTCCGCGCTGGACAATTATTTCCTGTCGGGCGAGATGAGCAATTCCGCCTACGGAGACAGCATTTATACGGGTTCGCTGCACGGAAAAAATATCGTGCTGATCGTGATCGAATCGGGCGAATGGTACGGCATCAACGAGGAATATACGCCCACGCTGTACGAGCTGGCGACCGAGGGAATCGCCTTTACGGAATATTACGCGCGGGACAAGACCAATCATTCGGAAGCGCTGTCCGTGCTCGGCAGTTATCCCGTCAACAGCGATCCGGCGACCAAACTGAAAAAGACTTCGCTTCCCTTCACGCTTCCCGCGTTGCTGAGGGAGGCCGGTTATACGACCAGTTATTTTCACGCGAACACGAAGAGCTTTTATAACCGGGAAATCACTTACGGGGCAGGCGGGATCTTCGGGTTCGATGCGGCGCATTTTCTCGACGATATGCCCGCGCTGGACGGATGTGCGGAGGACGGCTCGATTGTCAAGGACAGCTTTTACGATTTTGACAAAGACGCGCAGGTCACGGAGAATTATTTCCCGGAATACACCTATCGGAAGGACGGGGACGACGCGTTTTTCACCATGCACATGACCCTATCCTCGCACGGGAATTATAAAGATCTGATCGACAACGGCGATTATCCGTTCCGGCAGGACTGGTATTACGATTCGGACATGACGGAAGAAGAACGGCTTGTCGAGCAGGAACGGCTCAAAGCGGAATTTTCCGAAAACTGTACGGTGAAGGGATTTGAAAAATACTATGAAGTGATCGATGGGTATCCCGAAACGTTTGTGGCGGACAAAAAAATCCGGCTGGACACCGATCCCGAAACGACGGATTTTTCCGCCGGAAAGCTGGAAGAAATTTATTTGTCCTATAAGCGGTATCAGGCGGGGCTCATGGATCTGGACGAAGCGGTCAATTCCCTCATTTACGATCTGGACCGGACGGGACAGCTCGACGACACGGCGTTCCTGTTCTATGCCGATCATTCGGCTTATTACGGGAATCAGAATTTCTACCTCAAAGGGGTTCCGGAAGGGGACAACTGGAATACCGCGCTTTATAACATTCCCTGTTTCTTCTGGTACGGCGGCAGCATGGATTGTTTCGTGACGCCCGATTCCGGGTTCTACGCGGATTATCATGCTCTGGATTTCCGTGCGGAAAAGGATACGGACAGCCCTTTGCAGGGGAAGACCATTGTGGACAAGTTCGTCTGTTCTTTCGACATTCTTCCCACGCTTCTGCAACTGGTCGGATACAATTATAACCTCAATCTCTATCAGGGCGTCAGTATGCTCTCCGACCGGACCAGCGTGTTTGTCAGCCGGGAATCGGGGATTTTCACCGACGAAATCTATTATGACGGCATGACCGTTTCTGTGAAACAGGACGACGGAAGCTGGGTGCAGTATGATTACGAGGGCACGCTGTATTCGGAAGAGGGCTTCCCGCAGGAAGTGATCGATTTCCTCAAAAACAGCCTGAAATATTACGATAAACAGGAAATGCTGGAAGAGATGTACCGCCTGAATTATTTCTCAAAGCGTCCGATTTTCGGAAGCGTGGTGAAAGACGGAAAAGTATTCCGTTACATGCAGCCGTGGGAGGGTTGATCGGACGATCGGCGAGCGTACGGAAATATACGGAAATAATTTATAAAAAACAGGAAGCGTCTTCGCGCGTTTCCCGAAAATAAAAATCAGGAGAAAAGAGATGAAAAGCTACAAAGTTTCTTTGAAGAAGGAGTACGGACTTGAAGGCGGCGAACTGGAATGTATTCTCGGGAATGATATTTACGACACGGGCGCGTCTGAATGGCGCCGTCCGGCCGTCATCGTCGTCCCCGGCGGCGGATACTGGATGGTGAGCAAACGGGAGGGCGAACCGGTCGCCGAAGCGTTTCTCGCCAGGGGCTTCCAGACGTTTGTGCTCACTTACCTGTGCCGTCCGGACGGCGTGCGCTATCCCGAACAGCTCGCCGAGCTGGCCGCCGCGGTGGATTATGTGAAAAAGCACGCGGAGGAGATGTCCGTCAATCCCGATGAAATTTTTGTGGTGGGATTTTCCGCGGGCGGACATCTGGCGGGAAATCTCGCCGTGGAATGGGATTGCGTGGCGCAGAAGACGGGACTTTCGCTCGATTGCCGCCCGACGGCGGTAGGGCTTTCCTATCCCGTTATTTCCTATGCCTGCGGCCATACGGATTCCTTTGAAAACCTGTTGGAGGGATATACGGAAGAAGCGAAGGAAGTGCTTCGGAAAGAGCTCAGTCTCGACAGCCGGGTCACCGGATCGACGGCGCCCGCCTTTATCTGGACGACGGCCGAGGACACTTGCGTTCCGGCGGAAAATTCGCTGGTGTTCGCGCTTGCCCTCGCCAAAAAGAAAATTCCCTACGAACTGCATATTTATCCGCGCGGTGAGCACGGTTCCTCCGTCTGCAATAAAGAAATCAATATCGGCGGCGGGGATTTCCTCCGGAAAAACAGCGCCTGGTTAGACAACTGCGCGTCGTTCTTCCGCCTGTTTGTCAAGGAAGACTTCTGAGCGCCGGACTTTTTGAAACTGCGAGTATCCGATTTTCTTTTCCGTCCGGGATGCGGAAAATCGGGAAAGGAATCTGATCGGCGGACCCTTTCCGGCGAACGGACGTCCGATACATAAAATATATTGCCTATCCCCGGAGCGGTCTTAAAAAATCCGCTCCGGGGGTTTTGTATTTTCTGCGGTTGTCCGGCGACATCGTTTGCGTCGCGGCGGACGGTTCTTGGGCCGCGGGACAATCGCACGCGATCGGGGGAACTAATTTTTCTGATGCCGGCGTATATATGCAGAAAGACATATTGAGCATTTTCCCGAAGAGAAACCGGCGGGAAAGCCGGAAAAGACTCCGGTTCGGGAAAAGGATTTTACATAAAACCGCCGGTCATGTTTTGTGACCGGCCGGAGTTATGTAATTTTTTTGAGGTTTGACCAGATGCCTATACTGCAACGATATTCCAACATCAAAAACGGGGAAATCGTCTTTATCGGAAATACGTTGGGGCTGAGCAAAGCGGCGGACGCGAACCGGGCGGGAACGCTGGGCTCGATCGGCGCGTTTATCAGTCCGGACAGCTCGTTGAAAGTAAACGATTTTCCCGCGGGGCAGAGCGTCACCGTGGAATTTGCGGTGACGGTGATATGAAGACGATGAAGATTGTCAATGTTTCCAACGTATCGGACGGGCGCGGCAGAGTGTTTTTCAGCAATCCGGTGACGACCGTCGTGCGCGACCCGGTACGCTCG
Organism: Candidatus Scatosoma pullistercoris; assembly: GCA_018714725.1. Lineage (GTDB taxonomy): Bacteria > Bacillota > Clostridia > Christensenellales > Borkfalkiaceae > Scatosoma > Scatosoma pullistercoris. The sequence continues at coordinate 6,894 of DVMZ01000172.1, read as the reverse complement.
AAAAGGTATTGCTATGATCTCACCTGTTTTCGCTGTTGCCGTCCGTGCGTCTGCGTTTGTCGGTGTCCGTGCTGTCCGTGTTGTCCCTGCTGCGGCAGGAGCCTGCCGCCGATCTGCGCCGTTTTCCGGACGGACGGGAATTTTTCGGACAGGTAAATGACCGGCCGCAGGCGCCCGGCTTCAAGCCGGGCGCCTGCGGGTTTCGGATGATATGGGAAAAGAAAGGAATACGCGGCGGGACAAGCATTGGTCCGCGTTTTTTTAGCTGCGTCGCGCCGGGTCAGTCATCGGCTGACGTGCGTGTAGACTTTTCCGGCATACAAGGGGCGCCCGAGGGCTTTGGACAGCTGGGAAACTCCGACGACCTGCCAGCCTTCGGCTTTGAGAAGGGGCAAAAGCCGGGAGACGGCTTCCACCGTGTGGCGGTAGCCGTCGTGCATGAGCACGATAGACCCGGGACGGCGTTTTGAATAAATTTCGTTGAAAATGCGGTCTGCGGAAATTCCCTTCCAGTCCTCGGTGTCGATTTCCCAGTCGATGAGAGGTGCCTGCGCTTCCCGTCTCACTTTGTCGTTGTAATTGCCGTAGGGAACGCGGAGGAGGTGGACGGGCTTTCCGTCTATCTTCTGCAGGATTTTATCCACCGCGTCGATCTCTTTCCGGATTTCTTCGGAAGAGAGCCTGAGGAGATTTTTGTGGGAATCGGTATGATTTCCCAGCTCGAAACCGGCCTGATAGGCTTTTTTGAGCAACGGGAAAGTGCCGGAATCGATCCGGATACCGTTGCAGAAAAAAGTGGCGGAGGCAGGACAGTCGGGATTTTGTTCGTTAAACTGTTCAAAGACTTCCGTCAGCGCTTTCAGAGTGCTGTCGGGGGCGTCGTCAAAGGTGAAAGCGATCAGCTTTCTGTTTGCGTCCACCTTTGAAATGTCCGTATCCGAGGTGTCCCAGCGCAGCGCTTCCGTTTCCGTGACGGCGGCCGCCGGGAGGACGGCGCGGGAAACAGAGAGGGCTCCGGAGCTTGCGGCAGACGGAAAAAAGCCGGCGGCACAGACGCCGGACAACAAAACGAGCCCGCAGAACCAGGCCGTGAAGAAAAGATGGTATAACCGGAACAGCTTTTTCACATCGCGTTTCCTCCGGCGGGAAAACCCGTCGGATACAGTATTTGCGCCTATGGTGAAAATATACGCGCTCCCATACGCGATTCGCTCCGCGATTTGCCTGCCGCGGCAGACGACGGCTTCGCCTGCACGTTCCCGGGCGTTCCGGAATCAAAAAAGGGCGGGGTCAGTAGGAAAAGCGTATGTTTCCGCCCTGTAAGTCGGCGGGAGGGGGAACGTCGGTGACGACGCAGTCGAAAGCGGACAGCGGCGCGAGACGATAGGTGCCGTGCGCCGAAAATTTGCTGGAATCGACGAGGAGAATGCGCCGGGCGCTCCGGGTCATGGCAATGCGTTTGAGCTCTTTCTGATCGAGAGATCGCTCGAAGGCCTCTCCGCCGATGACCGCGGCACAGGAGGCGAGCATGAGATCGAACGAGAACTCGCCCAGCTGTCCGGCCGTCCAGCTCCCGGTTGCGGAATTGGTGTTGAACTGTACGTTTCCGCCCAGCAGAATGAGGGTGATGTTGGGTTTTTTGGAAAGCTGCATCGCCGTTTGCAGATTGTTGGTGACCACCGTTTTATAGCTCAGGTCCATGCGCCCCGCCAGCGCGAGCGCGGTGGAAGAACTGTCGATGAAAAGGCTGCGGAAGGGAAAATCCGGAAGGATTTTCAGGGCGTTGGTCGCCGCCCGTTCCTTTTCTTTCGCATTTTTGCTGATGCGCACGAAGATGGAGATTTCCTCTGCGTTTTCCGGGAGCACCGCCCCGCCGTGGCTGCGTTCGATCAGCCCCATTTTCTGCAATTCTTTCAGATCCCGCCGCACCGTCGCTTCGCTGACGTACAGCGAAGCGGCCAGCTTCCGCACCACCGCCGTCTTGTGCTCTTTGAGGTAGTCCATGATCATGTTCTGTCTTTCCGTCGTCAGCATTTTTGGGATTTCCTTGTTCGTTTTTGTTCGTTTGTGATTGTATGATAGCATAAAAATTCTTTTTTGTCAATCTTTCGGTCACATATAGACAAATGAAAAAAGATGTGTTATAATGTCAATGTCTTTGAAAAAAGCAATCGGGAAAATCCGGATAAGGAGTGTACATGAAATATTATCTTGCAGTCGATATCGGTGCGTCTTCCGGCCGTCATATTCTCGCGCATCTGGAAGACGGGAAGATGGTGACGGAAGAGATTTACCGTTTTTCCAACGGCCCGGAAACGTTTCCGGGTACGCCCGGCGCGCTGGGCGCGCAGGGGAACCGGCGTCTGATGTGGAATGCGGAACGCCTGTTTTCCGAAATCCTCAACGGTCTGAAAAAGGCGGGGGAGATGAACAAGATTCCCGCTTCCGTGGGCGTGGACACCTGGGGGGTGGACTATGTGCTCCTGGACGGAGAGGACAGGCCGATCGACGGCGTGTATTGTTACCGCGACGGCCGGACAAAGAGCGCCATTCCTTCGGTGCACCGGAAGATGTCCTATGCCGAACTGTATGCGCGTACGGGCATTCAGCACCAGCCGTTCAATACGGTGTATCAGCTCTTTGACGACAAGCGGAGCGGGCGTCTGGACGGGGCGAAGAGCTTTCTGATGCTCCCCGATTACTTTCATTTCCGCCTGACGGGCGTGAAGAAACAGGAATACACCAACGCTACGACCACGGGTATGGTGAACGCCCGGACGCATCGCTGGGACGAGGAGATTCTCGATACGCTCGGATATGACAGATCGCTGTTCGGCGAACTTTCCCAGCCGGGCGAGACGGTGGGGGAATTCACCGAAGAGGTCGCAGAATTCGTCGGCTATCAATCGAAAGTGGTTTTGCCGGCGACGCATGACACGGCCAGCGCCGTTCTGGCAGCGCCCCTTCGCGGACAGACGCCCTATATTTCCAGCGGCACCTGGTCTCTGCTCGGCGTGGAGCGCGGGGCGGCAAACACTTCGGACAAGGCGCGCGAACTCGACTATTCCAACGAGGGCAGCGTGAACGGGAATTTCCGCCTGCAGAAGAACATCATGGGGCTTTGGATGATTCAGCAGGTACGGCACGAGCTCAACGATAAGTACGATTTCTCCACCCTCGCTTCTCTGGCGCGGATCAACCGCGTGAGCGACGTCGTGGACGTCAACGACGACCGGTTCCTCGCACCGACGAGCATGATCGGGGAGATCAACGCGGCGGTCGGGAAACAGCTTTCGGTGGGCGGACTGGCCTATTGCATTTTCAACAGCCTGGCGAAGAGCTATGCGAAGAGCCTCGCCGCGCTGGAAGAGCTGACGGGCGAAAAGTACGATACGCTCAACATCATCGGCGGGGGGAGCAAAAACGAATTCCTCAACGAGCTCACGGCGGAGTACACGGGAAAGCGGATCGTCACCGGTCCTGCGGAGGGCACGGCGATCGGCAATGCGATGATGCAGATGGTCGGAGCCGGAGAACTGGCTTCCGTGGCGGAAGGACGGGAAATTATCCGCAATTCCTTTGACATCCGGGAGCTTTGAAAAAGAAAGGGACAGAGTGTGACGGCGGTGTCCGGCGGCTCTGTCGGTACATAAAAAATAACCTGAAAAGGAGACGGAAAGCATGTTAAGATACGAAGAAGCGAAAAAGATGTATGCCGCATACGGCATCGACACCGACAAGGCGATTGCGGCGCTGAAAGAAATTCCCGTCAGCGTGCATTGCTGGCAGGGCGACGACGTCATCGGGTTCGACGGAAGCGATTCGCTGGACGGCGGCATTCAGACGACGGGAAACTATCCCGGAAAAGCTGTGGGATTCGAACAGCTTAAACAGGACATCAAGAAGGCATTTTCCCTGATGCCCGGCAAGAAGCGGCTGAACCTGCACGCCAGTTATGCCGTGCTGGGCGCGGACAAGGGCAAAGTGGACAGGGACGCGTACACTTACAAGTATTTTGAACCCTGGGTGAAATTTGCCAAGGAAAACGGGATCTCGGGCATCGATTTCAACCCGACGTTTTTCGCGCACCCGAAGATGAAGGACGGGTTGTCCCTCTCCTCGCCCGACGCGGAGACCAGAAAGTTCTGGATCAATCACGGCAAAGCCTGCCTCGCCATTGCGGCGGAGATCGGCAAAGCCATGAACTCGCCCTGCTTCGTCAACATCTGGATTCCCGACGGATACAAGGACATTCCCGCAGACAGGCTTTCGCCCCGCCTGCGCCTTAAAGATTCGCTCGACCAGATTCTTGCGGACTACGACAAGAAATGGGTGATTCCCGCCGTCGAAAGCAAGGTGTTCGGCATCGGGCTGGAAAGCTATACGGTGGGCAGCAACGAATTCTATCAGAATTATGCGGCGAAAGCGGGCATCTGCTGTCTTCTGGATACGGGACACTATCATCCCACGGAAGTGGTTTCCGATAAGATTCCCGCACTGCTTGCCTTCTATGACAAAGTGGCGCTGCACGTTTCCCGCCCCGTGCGCTGGGACAGCGATCATGTGGTGATTCTCGACGACGAACTCAAGGAAATCGCCAAGGAGATCGTCCGCAACGACGCGACGGAAAAGGTCATCATCGGGCTGGACTATTTCGACGCTTCCATCAACCGTATCGGTGCGTGGGTGACGGGCGAACGCTCGATGCAGAAAGCGCTTCTGTATGCGCTGTTGCTGCCCAATGCACAGCTGAAAGCGTTGCAGGACGAAGCCAATTTCGGGAAGCTGATGTATATGAACGAGCTGTTCAAGACCATGCCCATGGGCGACGTCTGGAATGAATATCTCGCAAAACAGGGCCTTTCCGACGAATGGTACGGCGAAGTGGAAACGTATGAAAAGGAAGTTCTTTCCGCCCGCAAATAACCGGAATATGCCGTCCGGCGGATGTCGGTGACATTGATAAAGCTGAAAATTTCAAAAGAGTCTGAAAAAAGGAGTTTATGATCATGGCAGAAACAAAAAAGAATGCAGGCAAACTGAAGAATATCCTCAAAGCGCCTTTTGTGCAGGAAATGTGCCGGACGACGGCCAACATGTACCGCCTCGGCTGGGACGAGCGGAACGGCGGCAACATCAGCTATCTTCTGAACGAAGAGGAAGTGGCGCAGTACCTCGACCTCGGCAAAGTCATCCGTACCATTCCCACGGGATTTGACGCCACGCCGCTCATCGGTAAAATTTTCATCGTGACGGGCACGGGCAAGTATTTCAAGAATGTCGAATACGATCCCGAAACCAATCTCGGCATCATCCGGATCGCGAAGGACGGCACCACGGCGGAACTGCTCTGGGGATATAAGGACGGCGGACGTTTCACTTCGGAGCTGCCCGCGCACCTCATGAGCCATATTTCCCGGCTTTCCGTCGATCCCGCGCACCGGGTGGTCATGCATTCGCATCCTACCTATACGATCGCGATGAACACCGTCTGCCCCGCCGATGAAAAGGATTTTACGCATAAACTGTGGCAGTCCAATACCGAATCCATCGTCGTATTTCCCGACGGCGTCGGCATTTTGCCCTGCATGGTCTGCGGCACCAACGAGATCGGCGAAGCGACCGCCGAAAAGATGAAGAAATTCCGGCTTGTGGTGTGGACCAATCACGGCATTTACGGCACCGGCAAAGACATGGACGAAGCGTTCGGACTCATCGAAACGGTGGAAAAGACGGCGCAGATCTATATGCTTACGCTCGGCCACACCGTCAACGTCATCCCCGACGAGACGCTTTGGGGGCTGGCAAAGCGCTTTGACGTCACCCCGCTCGAAGGCGTGCTGGAAAAATAAGGGGCGGTTTATGGAGCGTTATGCCTGGAAAGCGGCAATCCGCCCCGGAAAACGGGAGGAATATATCCGCCGTCATAAGGAAATCTGGCCGGAGATGAAGAAGGTCCTCAAAGAAGCGGGAATTGTCAATTATTCCATCTGGCTTTCGGGAGAAGAGGTTTTCGGCTATTACGAGTGCGAAAAGGGCGTTTCTTACGCCGCCCGCGTGCAGGCGGAGAGCCCCGTCGTGGACAGGTGGAACGAGTTCATGAAAGACGTCCTGGACATGACCATGGACGCGGATACGGGCGCGCAGCCGCTGCTGGAAGAGGTGTTTTATCTCCCCTGAGCCGGTGTGTGCGTATTCCCGGCACTTCGGGAAATTCAGAAAATCGGGGTCGGAAATGCGTTTGAAGCAGGCATGAGCGGTTTATAAATAAAGCGGAAGCGTTTTCTGTCCGTACAGACGGACGGAAGGGCTGATCGGCAGAGATTCCGGAACAATTCGGAAAGGAAGCCGGAAAAGAAAAAGCGATCGGAATCGGAGATTCCGGAAATAAAAAACAATAAAAATAAATAAAGAAGGAGACAGAAAACAATGGCAAGGATCGTTCTGAACGAGACAAGTTATCACGGCGCAGGTTGCATCAAAGAGATTCCCGGCGAAATCGCCGGCAGAGGGCTGACGAAAGCTTTTGTCTGCTCTGACCCCGACCTCGTGAAGTTCGGCGTTACAAAGAAGGTGCTGGATGTCCTGGAAGGCGCAGGCATTCCTTATACGCTGTATTCGGAGATCAAGCCCAACCCCACGATCGAGAACGTGCAGACGGGCGTGGCGGCGTTCAAGGCCAGCGGCGCGGACTGCCTGGTGGCTATCGGCGGCGGCTCTTCCATGGATACCGCGAAGGCGATCGGCATTATCATCGCCAACCCCGGATTTGAGGACGTGCGTTCGCTGGAAGGCGTAGCGCCCACCAAGAAACCCTCTGTGCCCATCATCGCAGTGCCTACGACGGCGGGAACCGCGGCGGAAGTCACGATCAACTACGTCATCACCGATGTG